>JAFTEI010000256.1 GCA_017453965.1 Lachnospiraceae bacterium | reverse complement strand
GATTGCTTCCCAGACAAACCTCTTAGCCCTCAACGCTTCCATAGAGGCGGCAAGAGCAGGAGAGGCAGGCAAGGGCTTTGCGGTAGTTGCGGAGGAGATCGGCAATCTGGCTACAGAATCCGCAAAGACTGCGGAGGAGATAAGGAGCGTCATGAAACACCTTATCGATACCTCCACAGGAGCTATGGAGAAGTCCTCACAGGTAGAGAAGGTTGGACAGGATGTGTCCAGCGTCTTAAGCGAGACCGTAGAATCCATAAACAAGCTCATAGACGGTGTGGGAATCACTGTAGACGGAATCAACACCATTTCCGGTGTTTCTGAGGAATGCGCGGCCTCCAAGGCGGAGATAGTGGATGCGATGGACAGCCTTTCGGCAATTTCCCAGGAGAACGCGGCCTCCACTCAGGAGACGAGCGCTTCCATGCAGGAGCTCAACGCTACGGTGAATATGCTTTCCACAAGTGCGGATCACTTGAATGACATTGCCCAGAACCTTACTTCGGAGCTGGCATTCTTTAAGGTTTAAGCGCTCCGCGAGGATGCGCACGGATTTTGTTAGGAAATATGCCGCTTGCAGCGGCCAAAATCCGGCGCAGGAAACGCTCAAAACGCAAACGTTTTGTTCGTTTCCTATAAAAATCAGCGGCCGGATACAATACTGGTCGCTGATTTTCATTAATAATATAGTAAAAACATATAAAAAATCACTAAAAAATAAATGGTATTTTGGACGATTTTATGGTAGGATTTAAGAGTATTATTTCCTGAAGCTGTTCCTGGGAGCTGTTGAGAGCAGAGTAGCTTGAACTACAGTTCCCTGAGGGGAAAAGTCTGGAATACACGAAAGGGGAGCAAATGGCAGAAGCAAAAACAACACAGAACACCAATGGAAAAGAGCGTAAGGGTAAGCTTGTGCTGCACGTTATACTCGTTGCAGTGGCGGCCTGTGCGCTGGTAGCGGCTATCCTTACAACGATCAGTGCGATACAGACCACCTCGGTCTATCACAATCTGATTGAGGAGACTCTCAACACCGCAGCTATCCAGATGGCGGACGAGATCGAGCGTATGTATGAGGGAAGCTGGAACCTGGACGAGGATGACAACCTTTGGAAGGGCGAGCATCAGTTCAAGGGAGAGTTCATCGGAGCCTTAAAGACACAGACGGGACTTGATTACGCCATCTTCTACGACAACATCAGGGCCATAACCACAGTCAGTGGCTCGCCGGTGGGGCGGAAAAATGCGGATACAACGGCTCCATCGGATATATATAGTACCGTGGTAAACGGTGGAAAGACCTATTACAGACCCAATTACGTAGTGGCAGGTGAAAAGTATTCCGGAGTTTACGCTCCCGTAAAGGATGCGGACGGCTCCATAGGCGGAATGACCTGTGCTTTCCGTAAGACCTCAGATATAAACAGTGATATAAGAAGAAATATCTTTATAATGATAGGGGCAGCCGTTATCTGCGTTATAATATTTGCGGCCATCGGCATTTTCCTCTACAAGAGCAGTGCAACAGCAATGAATTCCATAGTCGAGGCCATCGTCAGCATGGCAAAGGGAGACTTAAGGGTGGAATTCTCCGAGGATGCATTAAAGCGTAAGGATGAGTTGGGAACTATCGCCGAGAGCGCACAGACCTTAAACAGTGAGCTTAAGGAGGTCATTACCTCGGCCAAGGATCTTTCGCACAAGGTTACCACAGCAGGAGACGAGCTTTCGGATTCCTCGACCCAGGCCAGCGATGCTTCGAACCAGGTTACCGACGCTATCGACGAGATCTCCAAGGGTGCGGTCAGCCAGGCTGAGAGCGTTCAGAATTCCGCGGCTGAGACCAATGAGATCGGAATGGATATCGAGAATATCACAGGCAGCGTAAACGATATGACGGATTACGCCAAGAGGATGAGGGAGGCCTGCAACCGGGCCATGGACGCCCTTTCCGCATTGCTTAAGCAGAATGAAAGCACGGTGGAATCCATGAAGGTCATCGACCACCAGATAAGGAGCACCAACGATGCGGTAATGAAGATTTCGGAGGCTTCGAACCTTATCACGAATATTTCCGAGCAGACGAACCTCTTAGCCCTCAATGCTTCTATTGAGGCTGCCCGTGCGGGAGACGCCGGCAAGGGCTTCGCGGTAGTTGCAACGGAGATCGGTTCACTTGCGAACCAGTCCCAGGAGGCTACGGTTGAGATTACCCAGATCGTTGACGAGCTTATTTCCGAGTCCGAAAAGAGTGTAACTACGGTTGAAGAGCTCAATAAGGCCTTCGGTGAGCAGAATAAGAGCCTCGATGCTACGAGGAACGATATGGATGCGATGACAGAGGGAGTTCATTCCGTAACAGACTCTGCTCATGATATCAGCCAGGAGGTCAACAAGCTCAACAATTCCAAGAATACGCTGCTGTCTATCATAGAGGATCTGTCGGCTATTTCCGAGGAGAATGCGGCTTCCGCAGAGGAGACGAATGCTTCCATGGAAGAGCTCAACGCTACCTTCGAGGTTATAAGCCATTCCGCAGACGAGCTG
Organism: Lachnospiraceae bacterium; assembly: GCA_017453965.1. Lineage (GTDB taxonomy): Bacteria > Bacillota > Clostridia > Lachnospirales > Lachnospiraceae > NK4A144. Next base: position 5,541 of record JAFTEI010000256.1, on the reverse strand, counting down.
CAGGAGCTGGCTAAGAAGATGAATGACGAGATGAGCTTCTTTACGGTTTAATCTGCAATGATAACACGGATTGCTTCGCTGCTAAAGCAACTCATAACACCATCAATATCTAGTTTGTAATAATCAAGATATTGTGTTAAAATCCTTAGGGTGAATTTTCACTCTAAGGATTTTTTTACGGGGAGAATATGATCATGGAAAGGGATATAAAGCAGGTCTCATTTTTTCACAGTCTGATCTTTAAGCTCAGCACTCTTACAGGGGCGTCCCTTATAATACTGGCGCTGGTGCTGATGATAAGTACGACGGTGACCTACAGGGCAGAGCTCATTGAGCTGGCAAGGGAGTACCTCATGTCCGAGACGCGGTGCCTCGGGGAGGAGATGTACACCTATTACGAGGAGGGAAAGACCACCGACGACGCTGCCAGGGACGGGATCCTTGGAAATGTCAGCGTAGAGGGCAAGGTTGTGGGCTACACCTACCTCGTGGCCCAGGACGGAGCTATGCTCTGGCACCCCAGCAGGGAAAAGATTGGAAAACAGGTGGAAAACGAGGTCATAGCCCGGATAGTGTCCCAGATAAAAAACGGCGGCAACGCGACGCCTGACAGGGATATAACTCTCTATAAATTTGAAGGGAAGAACAGGTATTTAGCCTATGTCGTAAAGGAGAATGTCCTGACCGGAGAAAAATTCATCTTTGCCACGACGGCAGCGGAAAGCGCCGTAATGAGCAAGGTCAATGCAACCTCGGTCGTACTAACCATTATTGCTGTAATCATAGTTTTGATAATAGGCCTGATAATTTTCTTCTATTTAAGAAATAAGGTCACCCGTCCGCTTAACTGTATAGTCCTTTCCATAGAGAACATGGCCGAGGGTATTATCGCGCCGAATACGGACGGTGTGGACCAAAATAACGACGAGACGGGGCTGCTTGCCAGGAGCTATAACCGGGTTGCGTCTGAGCTTTCCGGTATTATAAAGGAAGTAAAGGAATCCTGTCTTATCGTAGGGGATTCCTCCTCCGAGGTGGCGGAGACCTCTGATCAGATAAGCCAGACCACAGAGGGGATAGCCACGGCCATTCAGGAGGTGGCAACCGGAACCACCCAGCAGGCGGACGATATACAAAATGCAACGGAAAACATCGGTAATATAGGGGAGGCCCTGAGCCGGGTCTCGGAGACTGCCGGGAAGCTTACCGTAGTTACCGACAGTATGCATAAGCGTTCTAAGGAAACTGCGGAGCAGCTGACGCGCCTTAGCCGGTCCTCGGAGGAGATGAGCGCATCGGTCGAGGATATATCCGCAAAGATTGGAGCCACATCCTCGGCGGTTGAGAGGATAAGCGAAAAAATAGACGACATCAACGCCATTGCTGCGCAGACGAACCTGCTGGCCTTAAATGCGGCAATAGAGGCGGCCCGGGCCGGAGAGATGGGCAGGGGCTTCGCTGTAGTTGCGGAGGAGATCGGCAACCTTGCGGCAAACTCGGCCAAGAGCGCGGACGAGATCCGTAAGGAGATGCAAAACCTCCTGGAGCAGTCGGAGTTTGCCGTGGCCTCTTCAGAGCAGGTATTAAAGAGCACCAACGAGCAGAAGGAGGTGCTGGATACTACGGTGGAGAGCGTAAACCGGATGTTAAGCGACATCGTGGATACTGTCGGGGCTGTGCAGACCATTTCCAACGAGGTCTCGGAGAGCGACCGTGCAAGGACTGTGGTCACTGACGCCATGAGCGGACTTTCAGCGGTATCAGAGGAGAACGCGGCGGCCTCGGAGCAGACCAGCGCCTCCACCCAGGAGCTAAACGCCACTGTGGCTACGCTGGCTTCGGCGGCGGATAAGATGCGCACAGTAATAGAGAAGCTGAACAGGGATATGGAATTCTTTAAGTAACGAAGTGATCGAAGCGTTACGCCAGGCCTTTTGCTATAGTTTTTTTATATAGTGAGCCATGTTGGTTGAATCTATATATTGTATTATAATTATAAACGCTCTTTTGTGATGAGACTGATTTTTAACGGGTTTTCACCTATTTTAGAGCAAGATATGTTTTTTTATAATAATACAATATATAGGAGCGTAAATTATGGCTGAACAAAAAAGTAAATCCCGGGGCACTACGGGAGAGAAGAAATCTGTTTTACAGAGTGTCAAGACCAGGCTTATCCTTATCATGCTGTTGATAGCGATAGTGCCGATCATCATCACGACGATAATAAGCTACGTCAATTCCATTTCAGAAGCAGTGCAGACCATGGATCAGCTAAATACAGCCCAGGTAGGGCTTGTAGAGCATGATTTCAAATCTGTTGTGGATCAGAACCTTAAGGTGCTGGAGGCTGTGGCATACAGCGAGCAGACCCGGAATTTCCTGCGTACCGGTACCGGTGGAAATGAGATGATGGAATGGCTTACCAATCTGGATACTGCTCTTAATGACGGGAACACCACGATAGTGACCAATATGGATGGAATGCAGGTCCTTCGAACCGTGGGTGAATGTGTGGATATTTCCGACAGAGAATACTATAAGACGGCCATAAGCACCGGCAAGTTTTATGTCTCCGATATAAACATTTCAAAATCCACGGGACAGAGGATAACCACCTTTATACTTCCCGTTTTTGATGAGGACGGAAAGACCATCATCGGCACAGTTCAGCGTAACTATGACCTTGAGAATTTTCACGATCTTGTAGCCTCGGAGGTCACCGAGGAGAACCAGGAAATACTTATAGTTGATACTACAGGTTCCGTTGTGGCCCACAGCGCAAGGCAGATTCCTGTGGACCAGCCGGAGGATCAGAGCGGCAATCCCTTCTATACTGAGTCCAGGACGAAGGATAAGGGCGATTATGACTCGGTATTTCAGGGGATAACCTGGAGGGTTTCTTATCAGAAGGAGCCCATCACCGGCTGGGTTTCGGTAGTGGCCAGGGATCACGCGGTATCCATGAAGGCAGCAAATAAGGCTGCACTTTTATCCATAATCATAAGTATCATACTTGTGATCGTTGTTGCGGTTATAGCTCTGTTTCTTGCCCGGTCCTTTACGGCTCCCATCTTTGTTGTCAACGATACTCTTGCGGCCCTGTCCGAAGGAAGCTTTAAGCCTATAACGGAGTTTACGGACCGTAAGGACGAATTCGGGGAGATGATAGGTGAGACGAACACCGTTATAGACAAGCTTAAGGAGATCGTGAACGACATCAAGCAGGCCACGACCCATGTAGGGGATTCAAGTACGGAGCTTGCCCAGACGGCGGGACAGATCTCCACTACGGCCGACGGTGTATCCGAGGCGGTGCAGGAGATCGCAAAGGGAGCCACGGAGCAGGCGGATTCGGTACAGAAGGCTACGGAGAACGTAAACAACCTTTCAGATGCCATCCAGTCCGTTGCGGACAATGCGGAGAACCTCGCACATACAGCGGCCAGCATGAACGACAACTCCACCTCCTCGGCGGAGCAGCTTAAGAAGCTCACCGGCAGCATGGAGACCATGGGCGTTGCCATGAGCGAGATCAGCGACAGGATCAGCGAGACCAATACGGCGGTTGAGAGCATCAGCCAGAAGGTAGACGGCATTACCTCCATCGCTTCCCAGACGAACCTCCTCGCCTTAAATGCTTCGATTGAGGCAGCCAGAGCCGGTGAGGCCGGAAAGGGCTTCGCGGTAGTTGCGGAGGAGATCGGACAGCTGGCAACGGATTCAGCCAATACCGCAAATGAGATAAGAGAGGTCATGAAGAGACTTATCGATACCGCTGAGAAGGCTACGAATAAGGCCAGCGAGGTCACGGGCATCAATAGCGAGGTTCAGGAGGTGCTGCAGGACACTGTAAATTCCATAAATCAGCTTATAGACGGAGTTGCGGTAACGGTGGACGGCGTAACGACGATCTCCGGTATCTCTCAGGAGTGCGCAGCCTCCAAGGCTGTCATCGTGGACGCGATGGATTCTCTTTCGGCCATATCCGAGGAGAATGCGGCTTCCACACAGGAGACCTCGGCTTCCATGCAGGAGCTCAACGCTACTGTCAACGAGCTGGCGGCCTCGGCTGACGGCTTAAGCGAGATCGCAAAGAAGCTGGAAACGGATGTGTCCTTCTTTAAAGATTGACAAGATGAGAACTTCGTTAAATGAGTAATGATTGAAAAAATCGTAAATTTGCGCTAACATAGGGGCTGGTGTGTAAAAATGCACCAGCCTTATTTCATTATAAAAAGGAAAAAGAAAAGCAATGCTTGAGAACAAAAAAGAAATGATCGACAGACCGATAAAACTGAATGAACATACAAACCTCCTCGAAATCGAGGAGAAGATGTATGAGCTGCACGATGTGGAGAATCCCAATACCTTCCGGAACATGTTCCCCTACTCGGAGGTACCGAGGATAGCCTTTAACGACCGCGTCGTTCCGCATAACCTTCCAAAGGATATCTGGATAACCGATACCACCTTCCGGGACGGACAGCAGTCACGGGAGCCCTATACGACAAAGCAGATAGTGGATATATATGAGTATCTGCACAGGCTGGGCGGGCCCAATGGAATGATAAGGGCCAGCGAGTTCTTCCTGTATAGTAAGAAGGACAGGGACGCGGTGGAGCAGTGTATGGCCAAGGGCTATGAATATCCGCAGGTGACCTCCTGGATCCGGGCCAAAAAGGAGGACTTTGAGCTGGTCCGCGATATGGGTATGAAGGAGACCGGAATACTGGTATCCTGCTCGGATTACCACATTTTCTACAAGCTAAAGATGAGCAGGCGGGAGGCCATGGAGCACTATCTAGACATAGTGCGTCAGTGCCTTGAAACGGGTATCTCTCCTCGCTGTCACCTGGAGGATATAACAAGGGCTGACTTCTACGGCTATGTAGTCCCGTTTTGCGTGGAGCTTATGAAGCTGCAGGATAAATACAACATTCCGATAAAGGTCCGGGCCTGCGACACCATGGGCTACGGAGTGAACTACCCCGGAGCAGTGCTGCCCCGTTCGGTCCAGGGTATAATCTACGGCCTTTTAAAGCATGCCGGAGTACCCAGCGAAAATATCGAGTGGCACGGCCACAACGATTTCTACAAGGCGGTCAGCAACTCCACGACGGCCTGGCTCTACGGCTGTTCGGGGATAAATACCTCCCTTTTCGGCATCGGTGAGAGAACCGGAAATACGCCACTCGAGGCCATGGTCTTTGAATACGCCCAGATCAAGGGAGAGCTAAACGGCATGGATACCACGGTCATAACCGAGCTGGCGGAGTATTATGAGAAGGAGATAGGCTATCATATCCCTGAGAGGACGCCGTTTGTGGGTAAAAACTTCAATGTTACCCGGGCGGGAGTACATGCGGACGGGCTGCTTAAGAATGAGGAGATCTACAATATCTTTGATACGACCAAGTTCTTAAACCGCCCGGTGAGGGTGGCGATATCCAACACCTCCGGAGCCGCGGGAATCGCCCATTGGCTCAATACCTACTATCACCTTAAGGGTGAGGATGAGATCGATAAGAATTCGAAGAT
>JAFTEI010000255.1 GCA_017453965.1 Lachnospiraceae bacterium | reverse complement strand
CCCTTGGCCTCCTGATGTCCGTGGGCTCCATGAGCAGACTGAAGCTGATCCGTCTTCCCATAAAGTTACTTATATGGGTAATAAGGGGGACTCCGCTTTTGCTTCAGCTTCTGGTGATCTATTACGGGCCGGGGATAGTTTTTGGCAATAATTTATGGGGTGGTGGCGATAAGGGTCGGTTTATAGCGGCCCTTACCGCCTTTGTCATAAATTATTCCTGCTATTTTTCCGAGATATACAGGGGCGGAATACAGTCTATTCCTGTAGGTCAGTACGAAGCAGGTCAGGTTCTGGGTCTTACGAGGAGTCAGATCTTTTTTAAGATAATCCTTTTACAGGTCATTAAAAGGATAGTTCCCCCAATGTCAAATGAGATAATCACGCTGGTCAAGGATACCTCTCTGGCCAGGGTCATCGCTGTGTATGAAATAATCTGGAGCGGTCAGACCTTCATAAAGAGTGCAGGTATCATCTGGCCCCTGTTTTATACCGGAGCGTTTTACCTTATCTTTTCCGGGCTTTTGACCCTGCTTTTTGGCTACATTGAAAAGCGGCTGGACTATTTTAGATAAAAACTAGAAGGTGGGATTGGTGTGAGCAGTTCATTATGGCAATTTTAGAGGTTGAAAATATAAGAAAAAGCTTCGGCGAGACCGAGGTACTTAAAGATATTAGCTTCGAGCTGAACGAGGGGGAGAGCGTTTCTATTATCGGCTCTTCGGGCAGCGGGAAGACGACGCTTTTAAGATGTCTCAATTTCCTGGAGCTTCCCGATGAGGGGATCATAAGGGTCAAGGGAGATACGCTGTTTGATTCCGATAAACAGGGTGACAGGTCGGAGGAGACGGTCAGAAGGAACAGGCTGCATTTCGGTCTGGTATTTCAGTCCTTTAACCTCTTTCCCCAGTATACGGCTCTGGAAAATGTGACCCTTGCCCAGTTGCTGGCTCTTAAGGAGAAGCGCTTTGAGCTCTCCGAGGAGGAGATACGGGAACGCGGGGCCGAGCTTTTGGGACAGATGGGGCTTTCCAACAGAATGGACAATTATCCGCACCAGCTTTCAGGAGGACAGCAGCAGAGAGTCGCCATTGCGAGGGCGCTTATCCTGAAGCCGGACGTGTTATGCTTTGATGAGCCTACCTCGGCGCTGGACCCCGAATTGACAGGAGAGGTGCTGAAGGTCATAAGAGCCCTGGCAGAGCAGAAGACTACGATGATAATAGTCACGCATGAGATGGGCTTTGCCCGGGATGTTGCCGACCAGGTCATCTTTATGGACGAGGGGGTCATAGTGGAGCAGGGCAATGCAAAAGAGGTCATAGATAATCCCAAGGAGGAGAGAACCAGGCGGTTCGTAGCGGGGTTTAAAAATTATTAATAATAAATACAAAGGGGGGTGTCACATTGGTATGAAATATAAAAATTTAGCCAGCAGTTCGTGGTGAATAGTGCCTGCGATTAGGCTTGGGCGAGCACCTGTTTGAGCGCAGTTTCGAAGACCGTAGGTCGCGCGAAACAAGTGGAAAAGCGTCCAGTGGACGGTTTTCGGACACGCTTTGACGCGCTGAGCGCGGCAGTGTCCCGCCGTTGCGTAGAACAAGCCGTGTTTATGAGCAGGTGCTATGAGCCTAGAACTGGCTGAGCCTTTTATATTTCATGCCAATGTGACACCCCCACTTACTAAGTCTTTAGTACTGAATAAACTCCAGCTCTACACCGTTGGGGTCCTGGGCGATGATGTTGCGGAAGTTCAGCTTCTTTACATCCGCCGGACCTTCGAGAATCTTAATTCCATTTTCCTTAAATTTCTCGGCGAGGGCATCCACATCCTCACAGGAAAAGGCAAGGTGGCGGAAAAGACCGGCGGTCTTGGAATTCGGATGCATTTCTCCGAAGTCGTCCGTATAGCAGATGAGCTCGATCTTGGGACCACCTTCAATCTGGAAATAGTGCAGCTCATGGTCTCCCATATCCACTGTTTCAAGCTGCTTGAGACCGAGAATCCTTCCGTAGAAATCCTCGCTTTTTTTCATGTCTGTTACATTGATGGTAATGTGATCTGAACGCATAGTGTACTCCTTTAAAAAGTTGATATTTTACTCTCGATTATATTACAATCATAGGAAACGTCAAAGTTTTTTTCATTGACGTTTCCTGCGCCGGATACTGGCCTCATTAGAGGCATGTTGCCTTACAAGCTCCGTGCGCATGAATGGGGGGTATTTCAACCCGGATATTTCAATTGAAACTCAGGAGTTCTTAGTAGTTGCCGGTGAAAAAGACTTTGACGATAAAACTGAAAGCTGCCTTGCTGATATTGGCCCTGGCCGTATTGGCTGCTTTTTTTATCCTTGCGCTCCTGATATCTAAGGTTGACGGAATAATGGGGATGATACCGGTCTCCGGTGAGCAGGCAGAGGCTCTGGTCAGCGGAAAAGAGGAAGTTTCCGCTGAGAACACCGCCCTGGATTTCAACGGGGCTCCTGTGGCCTACGACAAGTACGAGAACTGCTTCTATGTCTGTCAGGAGCCGGATACGCCCTCCTGGGAGGGGTATCTCACAGGCGAAAGAGGGGAGGCGTTGTATATATTGGAGGAAGCGCTGCTTGGGGACAAGGGAGAGGCCGTCGGTCAGGCCCACGAATTTAAGGCCCTCTGCATAGAGGGGGAGAGGTATTGCAGCTTCGGCATAGTATTTACCGCCCTTCCCACCGTGAGCTTTCAGACTGAAAAAAGAGAGGGCGACGACCTATACGGCAGCATAAGCATAGCGGATACAACGAGTGGGGAAAGCGCCTTATTAAGGCCCTATAAGGGCTATGCCCGTCTGCATGAAAAGAAGAAAAAGGACAATGTTTTCAGCCATATCAATTACGGACTGCACCTTATGGCTGACAGTCATTATCTGAGGAAGATGGACGCAGAGCTTTTCGGGCTCAGGGAGGATGACGACTGGGAGCTGGATTCGGTAATGGAGAGCGAATTCGCAGTCAATGAAATGCTGGCAGGGAGGATTTGGAACAGTATCTGTGAAGAGGACGGCTACTCCGGCTTCAGGCTGGATATGGTATATTCCTATGTCTTTGTGGACAACAGGAAGAGTGGACTGTACCTCGTAAGAGTTCCCTACGATAAAAAGAGCCTTGGCCTTGGAGGGTCGGATACGCTGGAGGAGTGCGACAGCGTTACGGAGACGGACCTTTCCGAACCGGATATCGGCGAATTCATAGACTATTCGATCTTTATCGAAACAGTATATGCGCCCAAAAATATGGTCAAGAATAAGTTTGTGCTGAGGCGGGGTGAGGGCAGCGGAAGGATATGCTACAGGCTTCCGAGGCATTTGGAATATTTATTCAATAACCTGCCCGACAACCTTACGGAATATACTCTGAACGTGTCCGACAGCTACGAAAAGTATATTGTGGGAGACAGTACGCTTCAGGAGCTGGTCAAAGAGAATCCGGCAATACTGGACAGGATAAAAGAAAAATTTTCTTCCTACCGTGGGACTATTTTATCAGAGGAGACAGTCATAGGAGCGCTTAAGGAGGAGATAAGCTACCTTACAAAAACCGGATATTTTGCCAGAAGCCCGGTTGAGGACGTGGCAGCCCTGAGCAGCACTTTGGAGTCATATCTTCGGAACAGGCTTAAGTATCTGGACAGGTACTATGAAAACGGCATGAGAATACCCGAAGAAGAGCCCGAGGCCGGAGATATTGCAGTCTGCTTCGGAGATAACAGATCCAAATTTTATGTCAGCGGAAATGAATGCGTACTATTTCTGCCGGGCTGGGCTCAAAAGGACGAGGTAAAATTTGAGCTGCCTGAGGGCGTGAGTTTACGTATAGGCGACGCAGAGATAGAGAACGGGCAGGTCTTTGACCTGAAAAGGCTGAGCGGAGGGCCGGAGATAGAGATAAGGACGGGAAGTGAAGAGTACAGGGGCAGGCTCTCGGTAATGCTTTCGGACAAGGTATATTCGATGTTCATTAATACTGCCTCCGGTTCCATGGACTATATACTTTCCGATATTTCGCACAAAGAGAGTGGAAGTGTCAGGGTTTATGATCCATATGGCGTGACAGATACCGAAACAGAGTTTAAGAGCTTTAAAGGGCATGGCCGTTCAAGCTGGGTAAACGAGCTGGAAAAGAAGTCCTATAACCTGAATTTTGACAAGGCTATAGAGATCGCCGGTCTGGGGAAGACTGAAAAATACTGTCTTATCAGCAATGTCTACGATGGCTCCTTTATGAGGAACTATATAACCTATATGATGGCGGAAAACTCGGATCTGAAATACACACCCAGGGCTGAGTTTACAGAGCTCTATATCAACGGGGACTACTGCGGCCTCTATCTTTTGAGCGAAAAGAACATCATAGGAGAAGACAGGGTGGATATAGCCAGCCTGGACCAGGAGAATCAGGAGGCCAACCCGGAGGCGGAGCTTAAAACAACTGCCACCGAGCAGTGGTCGGGCAGGCAGGGAATAGTCCTGGAAAATGAGCCTGAAGATATTTCCGGAGGCTATCTCATAGAGGGGAACCTCTCTCACCATCCGGTTACGGGCTTCTTTAATACCGACAGGGACTACAGGCTGGAGATCACGGCTCCGGAATATCCCTCCACCGGGGAGACGGAGTATATTTACGACCAGTTCCAGCAGCTGGAGGACGCGGTCTATGCAGAGGACGGAATCTGCGAGGAGACAGGCAGGCACTATGAGGACTACATGGACAGCGTATCCTTTGCGGATAAATACCTGGTGGATGAGATCAGCAAAAACTATGATTCGGTAAAATACAGCGCGTATTACTATAAGGACAGGGGAAATGACAGGCTGTACGCCGGCCCGGTCTGGGACTACGATATAGCCTACGGCAATACAAACCTGGACGACGAGGAATTAAACAGTCCTGAGGGAATATCAAATTTACTTTTCGGCACCCGTTTCAAGGACAATATATTCTCAGAGCTTTTAAAGAAGAAGGAATTTAAGGACCTTGTGAAGGAGAGGTACACAGAGGTTTTCGAGCCGTTTTTAAATGAAATTATCGGGGAGATAATAGACGCTCAGGCGGACATTTTACAGGAGGCCGCCGCGATGGATGATAAGAGATATGAAGCGTATAAGAAGGAGAGAGGAAAGGAATTTGAGGCCTCTGTCAGGGAATTAAAGGAATTTATAGCGCAGAGAAAGAAAGTGATGGACAGAGAGTTTTTAAACAGGTGAGAAGGATATAAGATGAGGATATGGTTTAGGATGATACGGGATAACCGTACATTGAAGGAGCATATGGTCGAGAATTATGACAGCGATACCAGGACCCACAAGGTCTTCGGAGCTGTGGATTCCATGTGCAGGGAATTTGACCTCCCCACGCCCATATGGCTGAAGGGAAATATAGACGACTTTAAGAGGGGTGGGCACACGCGGTTCAGGAAGGACTCCTTTATGGAGGAGGTGGATTTCGATTATATTGATATGAAGGTGTTGGAAGAGGACTACTAGAGGGCTGCAAGTGCAGCGCAGATACAGGCAGCGCGGTCATTCATTTTAAATAGGTAGAAAAAGTTTATCAAAATTTTAACAAAAATTTACAAATGCCTTGAAAAGCCTATATTTTTATGCTATGTTAAGAGCCGATGCTATG
>JAFTEI010000254.1 GCA_017453965.1 Lachnospiraceae bacterium | reverse complement strand
ATGCAAAGGCGCTGACTGTCTTCGACAGGAAGCTGCCGGAGATAATGTCGCTTATGAAGGAGGACGACCTCCTCATACTGACGGCGGATCATGGCTGCGACCCCGGATATACGGCTACCACCGACCATACCAGGGAGCACGTTCCGCTTCTTATCTACGGGAAGAAGCTGGAGCCCCGCAACATACATACGAGAAAGACCTATGCGGACATAGCCAGAACCGTAGTGGCCTATCTGGGAGTAAAAGAAGACGTGCTTGAGGGAACGGAGTTGCTATGAGCTATAAGTCAGATATTACCGGGGAGAAAACCCTTTTAATAGGAGAGAATATATTTTGAGCAGCTTGAAAGAAGAGATCACAAAACGCAGGACCTTTGCGATAATATCCCATCCCGACGCGGGTAAGACGACACTGACCGAAAAATTCCTGCTCTACGGCGGACAGATAAATCTCGCGGGCTCGGTAAAGGGCAAGGCCACGGCCAGGCACGCAGTCTCTGACTGGATGGACATAGAGAAGGAGAGGGGAATCTCCGTTACCTCCTCTGTCCTACAGTTTGAATATGCCGGAAGGTGCGTAAATATACTGGATACCCCGGGACACCAGGATTTCTCCGAGGACACCTACAGGACCCTTATGGCAGCCGACAGCGCCGTCATGGTCATAGACGGGAGCAAGGGAGTCGAGGCCCAGACCAGGAAGCTCTTCAAGGTCTGCGGCATGAGGGGGATACCGGTATTTACCTTCATCAATAAGATGGACAGGGATGCCATGGATACCTTCGAGCTCTTAGACCAGATAGAAAAGGAGCTGGGCATAGCCACCTGTCCGATAAACTGGCCCATAGGCTCGGGAAAGGCCTTTAAGGGGGTCTACGACAGGGCCTCAAAGAATATAGTCGTGTACTCGGGTACGCAGAAGGGTACCAGAGAGGGAGAGGAGACCATACTTCCGGCGGACAGCGCGGAGGCGGCAGAGCTCATAGGAGACGAGGCCAGGGAGACCCTCCTTGGAGAGATAGAGCTCCTGGACGGGGCCAGCGAGGACTTCGATCAGGATAAGGTCGACCACGGAAAGCTCTCTCCGGTGTTTTTCGGCTCGGCCCTCACGAATTTCGGAGTGGAGATTTTTCTGCAGAATTTCTTAAAGATGACCTCCCCGCCCCTTCCCAGAGAGTCGGACGTGGGAGTCATAGATCCGGTGGAGCACGGCTTTTCGGGCTTTGTATTTAAGATACAGGCCAATATGAACAAGGCCCACCGGGACAGGGTGGCGTTTTTACGTATCTGTTAGGGAAAATTTACCGCAGGCATTGACGTCTACCACATCCAGGGGGAGAAGGAGGTCCGGCTTTCCCAGCCCCAGAGCCTTATGGCGGATGAGAGGCACATAGTCAGCGAGGCCTATGCGGGAGATATAATCGGTATTTTCGATCCGGGCATCTATTCCATAGGAGATACGCTCTGCCTGGAGGGGGAAAAATGTACCTTTGCCGGAATACCCACCTTTGCGCCGGAGCATTTTGCCCGTGTCCGTCAGGTGGACACGATGAAGCGCAAGCAATACGTCAAAGGGGTAATGCAGATAGCCCAGGAGGGAGCTATACAGATTTTCCAGGAAGAAAATTTCGGCATGGAGGAAAATATTGTCGGAGTAGTTGGAGTGCTGCAGTTTGAGGTGCTCAAGTACAGGCTGAAAAATGAATACGGCGTGGATATAATCCTTGAAAATCTGCCTTATGAATATATCAGATGGATCAAAAATAAGGACATAGATCTGGATTCCATTACAGGTACCTCCGACATGAAGAGGATCAGGGATCTCAAGGGCAATCCGCTGCTGCTTTTTGTCAATGCCTGGAGCATAGGGATGACATTGGACAGAAATGAAGGACTGGAACTCGAGGAATTCAGCGAGAACTGAATATGGAAATAAAAGACCGGGAACTCACGGCCCTGCCGGAGTCCTTGTCTGTCTGGCGCTCCTTCTGTGCCTTACCTTAAGCGGCTGCACGGCCATCGACGGAGTGGAGTACCTGTCGGATTCGACGAAGGAGGCGGCGGACTTTATATCCGGACTTTTCGGAGCCTACGAGGAGGAAGTGGAGCAGGAGCTCCAGGAGCTTTCACCGCTGGAGGAAGAGGAGGACCCCTGGGCAAAATTCGAGGTGGGAAGCGGAAGCGTAGGGGGCTTCAGCTACTATGAAAGCGACATAGAGACCATTGAAGAGAGCGAGATAAGTGAGAACGACGGAGCGGAGGAGGCAAAGGAAAAGCCGGAAACAAGCGTGTCCGACCCCGGAGCCAATTTCACCTTTAATGACGAGAGTAACTACTGCTTCGCACTTTTGAATTCAGAAGAGAAGAAGATATATAAGGAGATATTCAACTGCTTCCTGCAGATGGGCGAGAACGAAGAGCTCTCCACCCTGGATACGGAGATCGTGGATAAGTGCTTTAACTACGTAATGCTGGACCACCCGGAGATCTTCTACGTGGATGGCTATAAAATAAGCCTGACCAAGAGGGGAGACGTGCCGGTGCGGCTCGGTATCACCGGGAAATACAATGTCACCGTCCAGGAGCGAAGGATAAGGCAGGAAGCCATAGAGAATACTGTAAGTGAGATAATAGCCGGAGCGCCTCCGGCCGACGATGAATACGGCAGGGTCAAATATGCCTATGACTATATCATAGCCAATACGAACTACGACCCGGAGGCCCCCGACAACCAGAATATAGTATCGGTCTTCATAACCGGCAGGAGCGTCTGTCAGGGCTATTCCATGGCGATGAAATATCTGCTGGACAGGATGGGGATAGTCTGTACCATCGTCTACGGCAAGGCCAACGACGAAAACCACTCCTGGAATATGGTGAGCATGGACGGGGTGAACTGCTTCGTGGACGCCACCTGGGGAGACGCCACCTACCGTGAGGCGGAGAATGTGGAAGAGGCCGAAAAGATAAACTACAACTATTTCGGAGTGAACGACCATATACTCTTGAGGACCCACAAGATATCCACGCCGGCCCCGATACCGGAGTGTACCTCTCTGGATAAATATTATTACGTGGTCGAGGGAAAGTATTTCACGTCCGTGGATATGGAACAGCTGTCCGCCTGCTTTGAGAAGGCCCGGGCCGCCGGAGAAAAGTACGTGACTATAAAGTGTTCCGATGCGAATGTCTACGCCCAGATGGTGGCGGAACTCTTTGAAAAGCACAGGATATTTGAGCTTTACGAAAAGAAGGCGCATGCTGACTATATAAGGGACAATACCGAATACACGCTGACTTTTTCAATGTAGGATCAGGATCCGGATGACTGCCGGATTCAAACTAACGGCTTATTGTAAGTAGTGGAGTAGCTATGAGCTATAAGTCAGATATTACCGGGGATAAAACCCTTTCTATTAAGGAGGACTTAAATGTCAAAAGAGAATGAGCGGGCCGAAACATACGTGCTTGCCAAGACCGGAACCGGAGTTGTAAAGATCGCCGATGACGTTGTATCGGTAATAGCTGCTCTGGCAGCTCAGGAGGTAGAGGGAGTTGCGGCTATGGTCGGCGGGATAGGCAAAAGGATAATTGGCTACGTCGGACACAAGAGCGCCGATACCGGCGTCAGGGTGGACGTCGACAAGGGAAGGGTCAATGCCTATATCGCCATAAATATAAAATACGGCTATTCCATACCTGAGGTCTCCAAAATGGTGCAGGAAAAGGTCAAGGCCGGGATAGAAACGATGACCGGCTTTACCGTAGAGAGCGTAAATATAAGAGTTGAAAAAATACAGATAGAGAGTACACCGTCCTCATGAGCACAAAGAAACTTAGCAGAAGAAGCTTAAGAGAGAATATTTTCATACTCGTATTCATGTCGGAGTTCAATGACTACAGCCTTATGCCGGAGCAGATACGTAAATTTCTCGACGACCCGGAGCGGGAAGCCGATGAGGCCTCCCTTGAGTATATCGAGAAAAAGGCGAAGGAGATAATCCTCCGGGAGGAGGAGCTCGACGACGTGATAAATACCTATGCCGAGAAGTGGAATACGGAGCGCATGGGAAGGGTGGAGCTGGCTATTTTCAGGGTAGCCGTATTCGAAATGCTGTATGACGACGATATTCCGGTGAGCGTGGCTATAAACGAGGCAGTGGAGCTGGCGAAGAAGTACGGGCCGGAGGATTCACCCTCCTTTATAAACGGCATTTTGGCAAATATAGTCAGAGAGAAAAAGCTGTAATATGGCAAAGACCTACTCTGTGTTTCAGGTCAACCGCTACATAAAGGGCCTGATGGAAGATGACTTTATGCTGAACGGGATAAATGTCAGCGGGGAGCTTTCCAACGTCAAATACCACCATTCGGGGCATATCTACTTTACCTTAAAGGATGAGAAGGCGGCCCTTTCGGGAGTGATGTTTGCCTCCGATGCCATGAGCCTGGAGTTTACCATGCGCGAGGGAGTGGCCGTCGTGGTCACCGGCAGCATAGGCGTTTACGAGCGGGACGGGAAATACCAGATATATGCCAGAAGGATCACTCGCCAGGGGGCGGGGGAGCTCTATGAGCGCTTTGAAAAGCTCAAAGCGAAGCTCGAAGAGATGGGGATGTTCTCCGAGGAGTATAAGAGGGAGATACCCCGCTTTGTGCACAGGCTGGGAGTTGTCACGGCTCCCACGGGAGCGGCGATAAGGGATATCATAAACATTGCCACCCGGAGGAACCCTTACGTGGAGATCATCCTCTATCCCGCCAAGGTGCAGGGAGAAGGGGCTGCTGCCTCGATAGCCGAGGGCATAGTAAGGGTGAGCGAATTCGAGCCGGACGTGATAATAGTCGGGCGTGGAGGAGGCAGTATAGAGGACCTATGGGCCTTTAACGAGGAGCTCGTAGCCAGGACCATCTTCGACTGTCCGGTTCCGGTGATCTCCGGGACGGGGCATGAGACGGATTTCACAATAGCCGATTTTGTCGCGGACAGAAGGGCCTCCACACCCTCCGAGGCCGCGGAGCTCGCCACCTATGAGCACGAGAGCCTGATGGAGACCTTTGACTATTATAGCCAGAAGCTCAATGAGCTGATAGAGGACAGGATAGGCGAAGCCAGAAATAAAACCGATGAATTCGCCCTGCGGCTCAAGGCCCTGAGTCCTGAGGCCAGGCTGAGGGAGAAGCGGCTGCGGCTCTTAAAGCTGGAGGACGCCCTGACCCACGCGATGAATATGGCCGTTACGAAACGCCGCTCGAGGCTCGGTATCCTGGCGGAGAGGCTGAATGGCCTGTCGCCGCTGTCGTCCCTCTCCAGGGGCTACACCTATACCACGGATGCAGGGGGCAGGGCGGTAAAGGACATAGACCAGGTGGAGGTCGGAGACGATATAAGGGTTTATTTGAAAAACGGAAGGATAACTGCAAGTGTCAGCGAAAAGAAACGGAGTAGCTATGAGCTTTAAACCGGAAATGAATGGGGAGAAAACCCCTCTGATAAAGAAGGACGGAGATCCGGATAAGGACTACGGGAAGCTCAGCATAGAAGAGAGCTTTGAGCTTCTCGATGAGATAATAGAAAAAATGGAGGACGAGGATATCACTCTGGAGGAGTCCTTTGCCGCCTTTGAGGAGGGGATGAAGGTGTTAAAGAGCGCCAATTCCAGGATAGATGAGGTGGAGAAAAAGGTCAGGGTGATAAACGAGAACGGAGAGTTAGATGAGTTTCAATGAAGAGCTTCAAAGCAGAAGAGAGGAAGCAGAGAAGATAATATTTTCCTTTTTGCCCCCCGAGGAGGGCAGGGTCAGTGAGGTCTCCGGAGCGATGAACTATTCGGTCCGCCTGGGCGGAAAGCGCCTAAGGCCTATCATCATGGCCGAGACCTACCGGATGTTCGGAGGTGAGGGGAAGTCCATCGGGCCCTTTATGGCGGCGCTGGAGATGATACACAGCTATTCCCTGGTGCATGACGACCTGCCGGCTATGGATAATGATGAGCTGAGGCGGGGAAAGCCCACGACCCACAAGGTCTACGGCGAGGCTATGGCTATACTCGCCGGGGACGGGCTCCTGAACTTAAGCTTCGAGGCCGCCGTCAGGGCCTTTGAACTCGAGCCGGACAATAAAAATATACCGGAAGCCCTGAAGGTATTGTTCCGGAAGTCGGGACTCGCCGGAATGCTCGGCGGACAGTCGGTGGACGTCAGGAACGAAAAGGCGGGCACAGATCCGGATTTAAAAGAGCTGGAATTCATCTACGAGAATAAGACCTCAAGGCTTCTGGAGGCTGCGGCCATGACGGGGGCCATACTTGCCGGAGCCGGCAGGGAGGACGTGGAGGGCCTCGAGAGGATGGCCAGGGCTTTGGGCATAGCCTTTCAGATAAAGGACGACATCCTGGACGTGGAGGGAGACGAGGCCATTCTCGGTAAGCCCGTGGGCAGCGATGAAAAAAACGGGAAGGTGACCTATATCACCTATAAGGGCCTCGAGGGGGCCAAAAAGGACGTGCTGGACTATTCGGAGACAGCCATAAAGGAGGCGGCCGCCCTTTCGCGTAAAAGTGAGTTTTTGGACAGGCTTATCAGATATTTGGTCGACAGGGATAAATGATACTTGAGAAGATAAAACAGGCTAACGATATAAAGAGGATAAATCCGGACGACTATGCCCTGCTGGCCCAGGAGATACGGAGCTTCCTCATACGAAAGATCTCGGTGACGGGAGGACATCTCGGGTCCAATCTCGGAGTGGTCGAGCTGACCATGGCCATGCACCTGGAGCTGAATCTCCCCGAGGACAAGATAGTCTACGACGTGGGGCACCAGTCCTACACCCATAAGATACTCACCGGGAGACGGGACGACTTTGTCCATCTGCGCCAGTACGGAGGGATAAGCGGCTTTCCCAAGCACAGGGAGAGCGACTGCGACGCCTTCGACACGGGGCATTCCTCCACTGCGGTCTCGGCCGGCCTGGGACTGGTCAAGGCAAGGGACCTGCTGCATGAAAAATATCATGTGATAAGCGTGGTCGGAGACGGGGCCCTGACCGGGGGCATGGTGTATGAGGCACTAAACAACGCCTCGAAGCTGACCACGAATTTTATAATAATCTTAAACGACAACAATATGTCCATCTCGGAAAACGTGGGCGGTATCTCGGGCTACCTTCAGAGCATAAGGACGGCGGAGGGCTATCAGAACCTCAAGCTCAATATACAAAAGGGGCTAATGAAGATGCCAAAGGGCGCCGCTGTGGTGGATTCCCTAAAGCGCTACAAGAGCTCCATAAAGCAGCTCTTCGTGCCGGGAATGTTTTTTGAGGACATGGGGATCACGTATCTCGGGCCGGTGGACGGTCACGATATAGACGCGGTAAGGAAGATGATAAGGGAGGCCAGGAAGGTCCCCCATGCTGTCATAATACATGTATGCACTAGGAAGGGACGGGGCTATGCCCCTGCCGAGAGGCACCCGGCCAGGTTTCACGGCACCGACCCCTTCGATATAGAGACCGGCCTGCCCCTTAAGAATAAGGCCAAGGCCTCCTATACGGACGTCTTTTCCACCGTCATGATAAGGCTGGCGGCCGGAAACGACAAGGTCTGCGCCATAACGGCGGCCATGCCCGACGGAACGGGCTTAAAGCGCTTTGCCTCCCTCTATGCGGACAGGTTTTTCGACGTGGGAATAGCGGAAGAGCATGCCGTGACCTTTGCGGCCGGACTGGCGGCAGGAGGTATGGTGCCCGTAGTGTCGATATATTCCTCATTTTTGCAGCGGGCCTATGACCAGATACTCCACGACGTCTGCATACAAAACCTCCACGTCGTATTTGCCATAGACAGGGCGGGAATAGTCGGAGCTGACGGAGAGACGCACCAGGGCATCTTCGACCTGTCCTACCTTTCGTCCATACCGAATATGACGGTGATGGCCCCTAAGAATAAGTGGGAATTCGCGGATATGATGAAATTCGCCGTATATTTTGACGCCCCGATAGCGGTGCGCTACCCCAGGGGAGCGGCCTACGACGGGCTCACGGAGCTGAGGGCCAAAATAGAATACGCGAAGTCGGAGAAGCTCTTTGAAGGAAAAGGAATCATCCTCCTGGCCGTGGGAAGCCTGGTGGTGACGGATGTAAATGTCAGGGAGCTCCTGCTTGAATAAGGGCTGGTGTGCGCGGTAATAAATGCCAGGTTCATAAAGCCGATAGATGAGGAGATGGTGAAGACTGCCGTAGAGGCTTATTCGCTGATAGTCACCCTGGAGGAGAATGTGCTCTCCGGAGCCTTTGGGGAAAAGGTAAGGGCCATGGCGGACGAATT
>JAFTEI010000253.1 GCA_017453965.1 Lachnospiraceae bacterium | reverse complement strand
TCCTTCCGGCGCCGAATCTCTGATGTATACGCTGGCTAACGTAATAGTCCAAAGCGGCGTCAACGGCTTCGGCAGCGATACCGTGGCGGCCTGGACCGCATATGGAAAGATAGACGTACTCTACTGGATGCTCATGGCCTCCTTCGGAACGGCTATAATGACCTTTGTTGGACAAAATTACGGCGCGGGAAATCTGGAAAGGGTTAAAAAGGGAGTCGTACAGTGCTCGGTGATGACGACAGCGCTGTCAATTCTCACCAGTGTATTTGTGGTCTGCTTCGGAAGGCCGCTTTTGTCGATATTTACTGATGATCCGACTGTTATTGAGATCGGCTATAAAAACATGATGTGTACCATTGCCCCGGCCTATATCACCTATAATCTGGTGGAGGTCATAACGGGAGCGCTGAGGGGAATGGGGGATTCGGTAAAGCCGCTCGCGATATCGGTATTTTCGATTTGTCTGCTGCGTATAGTCTGGATGTTTACTGTAGTGCCAGCCACCGGGTCACTCAGGGTCCTGGTCCTGTGCTTCCCAATCTCCTGGCTCACGACGTCGATCGCCTTTGTTATCTATTATAGAAAAAAGATGCAAAAGTTACAAAAAGGGCTTGTGAACTAGCTGAGCCTTTTATATTTTGTGCTAGTTCACAAGCCCGATTACTCAGTCTTTCTCAGACCTTTATCTCATGTACCCAGCCTTCGGGAGCCTCGATATGGCCCATCTGGATGCCCGTCAGAGTCTCATAGAGCTTCTTCGTCGTGGGACCCATCTCCTCCATTCCGCTCGGGAAGCAGATCTCCTTGCCGTGGTCAACGATCTTGCCGACAGGAGAGATGACGGCTGCGGTTCCGCAGAGTCCGCACTCCTTGAAGTCCCCAAGCTCCGACAGATATACCTCTCTCTGAGTGACCTTGAGACCGAGATATTTCTCAGCGACGATGGCCAGAGAACGGCGGGTGATGGAGGGCAGGATAGAATCCGACTTCGGAATAACTATATTTCCGTCTGCATCTACGAGAAGGACGTTGGCCCCTCCGGTCTCCTCTATTTTCGTCCTCGTTCCGGGATCGAGATAAATATTTTCATCGTAGCCCTCTTCGTGAGCCGTTACGATAGCGTGAAGACTCATTGCGTAATTGAGCCCGGCCTTGATATGTCCCGTGCCGCGGGGAGCCGCCCGGTCAAAATCGCTGACCTTTATCGTGATGGGCTTCGCGCCGCCCTTGAAGTAGGGACCTACGGGAGTTACAAAGGTCCTGAACTGATAATCCGTAGCGGGCTTGACTCCGATGACCGGATTTTGACCGAACATATAGGGTCTGATATAAAGTGTCGCACCCGAACCGTAGGGAGGTACCCAGTCCTTGTTTGCCGCAACTACCTTTTCTATGGCATCGATAAATCTTTCCCTGGGGAAGGGGGGCATTTCCATACGCTTTGCGGATTCGATCATCCTGTCCGCATTGAGGTCGGGGCGGAAGGTCACTATGCGTCCGTCCTCGGCCGTATATGCCTTGAGACCCTCGAAAATAGTCTGTGCGTACTGGAGAACTCCGGCGCACTCGCTCATGACGATCATATCGTCCTCTATGACTGCGCCCTCATCCCATTTCCCATCCTTGAAATAAGAAACATAACGCTTATCGGTCTTGACATAGCCAAAGCCCAAATTTGCCCAATCAATATCCTTTGCTGCCATTTTTTTCGCTTCCTTTCATACGCTTAAACGCTTTATAAAAAAGTCATAATTATACGGAAAGTAATTTTAAAACATATATTTAATAAATTCAAGAAAACTTTGAGACGTTTCCATCGAAGCGGATCTCCGGATGAACTTCCTGCTTTCACATTCGAAGCCGGGACTCCGAATGCACTTCCTGCTTTCGTATTCATAGAGTCATATGCTATAATCTTTGATTAGAAGCGTTTAACAACTGCGAAAATATTTTAGAGAAGGAGATGGATTTATGTACGATATGATAATAATAGGCTCCGGCCCTGCGGGTCTTACGGCGGCCATTTATGCCACCAGAGCCAAGCTGGATGCCCTGGTGATCGAAGAAAACTACGTCAGCGGCGGGCAGATAATCAATACCTATGAGGTGGAGAACTACCCGGGCTTCAATACGATCTCGGGCTTTGACCTGGCTGAAAAGTTCAAGTCCCACGCGGATTCCCTCGGGGCAAAATTCGTGACGGAGACCGTGAACAAGGTGGAGCTTGCCGGGGATGTGAAGAAGGTCTATACCGACGACAATACCTATGAGGCAAAGACCGTTATAATCGCCGGAGGAGCTACCCACCGCAAGCTCGGCTGCCCCGGTGAAGAGGAGCTGGCGGGCTACGGAGTTTCCTACTGCGCGACCTGTGACGGAGCCTTTTACAAGGGCAAGGACGTGGCTGTTATGGGCGGCGGCAACACCGCGGTGGAGGACGCGATCTTCCTTACGAGGCTCGTAAACAAGGTCTACCTCATCCACAGGCGTAATGAGCTCAGGGCCGACAAAGCCCTGCAGGACAAGCTCTTTGCAGCGGACAATGTGGAAATGGTCTGGGACAGCGTTATAGACAGAATCGAGGGTGAGAGCAAGGTCGAGCGGGTCATCACGAAGAATGTCAAGGACGGGGCCGAGCGCACCCTGGACGTTGCGGGAGTTTTCGTAGCAGTCGGAATAGTGCCAATATCCGAGCTCTATAAGGGACAGGTCGAAACTGACGCCGCAGGCTATATAGTTGCGGGAGAGGACTGTGTGACCAGCGTTCCCGGAGTGTTCGCGGCCGGAGACATACGTACCAAGGGCTTGAGGCAGATCGTCACGGCGGCTGCCGACGGCGCAAACGCGGTAAATTCCGCTCAGGCATACCTTTAATCATAAGGAGTACCGCTTGCGGTGGCTGCCATAGGACCGAACTGACGGCTTTTCAAACGCTATATTGGTCTTAAGGGCGCCTGCCCAAGGACATGGCTGACCGCTTTTCAAACTCAAAAAAGAACCGGGAGTGAGACCCACGCCCGGTTCTTTTTTTAACGGAAAACGTTCTCAGTTAACTCTTACGCCTGTGCTCAGGTCAGCCAGTGAGCGCCGCACTTTCTGCAGATCTGTGCCTTGGCAACTTCCTTGGTGTCCATGAACCATGCATCGACATCATCGATTTCCTTGCTGCCGCAGTGGTCGCACTTCTTCTGCTTTCCTTCGCGTGTCCAGCTGGGCTCCTTAACCTCGATGCAGCCGGGAGGGCATACGTCAAAGGTCTCCTGCTTCTTGCCGCCGCTTACGCTGTCAAGAGCATCATCATTGATCTTCAGGTTTTCGTTCATTATTTGGTCTCCTTTCGAAAATTGTTTTTGATTTTCTATCTTTATATACGTTCAAAATAACATAGATGGCAGAAAAAAGCAGTAAAATTTTAAAAAAATTTATAACGGGCGCCGAACCTGCCGCGCCGGGGCCGCCCGAGGCTCCGGGCCAGACCTGCCGCGCCGCATCCTCCGCGCCGGGGTCGCGCCGGGCCCTCCGTTTTTTCTTGTTTAATATCGGGGCCTGTTATATAATATTAAGAAATCTAAGTTTTTATAACTGTTTTTGAATAAAAAAAGTAATTCTACGAGGATTCCAATTTATGAAAAGTGTAATCAGTCCGCTTGACCTTGATGTCGAGGAAGTAAATGATCTGATGGATCTTGGGAGTCGTATAATGGCTGACCCTAAGAAATATTCACATATGTGTGACGGGAAGATCCTCGCCACACTTTTTTATGAGCCGAGTACGAGGACAAGGCTTTCCTTTGAGGCGGCCATGCTGCGGCTGGGAGGAAAGACCATGGGCTTTGCGTCGGCGGACTCCTCCTCCGCTACCAAGGGGGAGACGGTGGCCGATACGATAAGGGTCATATCCTCCTTCGCCGATATCTGCGCGATGCGCCATCCCAAGGAGGGTGCTCCGGCTGTGGCCGCGGCCAATTCCACGATCCCCGTCATAAACGCCGGAGACGGCGGACACCAGCACCCGACGCAGACCCTGACCGACCTCTTTACCATAAGGTCGCTTAAAGGGAGACTCGACAATCTGGTGGTGGGCTTCTGCGGGGACCTCAAGTTTGGAAGAACTGTGCATTCCCTGATAAGGGCCCTCGTGAATTACAAGAATGTGCGCTTCATCTTTATTTCGCCAAAGGAGCTGATGATACCCGATTATATAAGGAACGACCTTCTCATAGAAAAGGGCATCCCCTTCGAGGAGGTAACGCAGCTGGAGGACATCCTCCCGAGGCTGGATATACTTTACATGACCAGGGTTCAGCGGGAGCGCTTCTTCAACGAGGAGGACTACGTAAGGCTGAAGGATTTCTATATCCTGGATAAAAAGAAGATGGAGCTGGCGAGGGAGGATATGCTGGTGCTGCACCCGCTCCCCCGTGTCAACGAAATTTCGGTAGAGGTGGATAAGGACCCGAGGGCGGTCTATTTTAAACAGGTGGAGTACGGGATGTATATAAGAATGGCGCTGATACTCCATCTCCTGGAGCTGGATACAGGAATATAAACAGGGTGCTGAGTGTGCCGGCGCCTGGCGCAGCGTTTCAATAACGAGCGCCGGATGAATGATCGGAGTAGCTTTGAAGCAATAAATCAGGTATTACCGGGGATAAAACCCCCTTAATTATGAGGTAAGGAAATGTCTGAAAAGGAAAAGAAAAACGAACAGAATAAGGACGGAGGCTATAAGCTTCACGTAGGAAAGATAGAGGAGGGCTTCGTTATCGACCACATTCATGCTGGCCGGGGAATGCAGATATATCACGATCTGGGCCTCGACAAGCTGGATTGCTGCGTCGCCATAATAAGGAACGCCTTCAGCGTCAAGATGGGAAAGAAGGACATGATAAAGGTGGAGTGTCCGATAGACCAGTTTGATATGGATTTCTTCGGCTTTGTGGACCATACCGCGACGGTTGACGTTATAAAGGACGGGGAGATAATAGCCAAGCCCAAGCTCGAGCTGCCCAAGCAGCTTAAAAACGTGATTCACTGCCACAATCCCAGGTGCATAACCTCCACGGAGCAGCAGCTTGACCAGATCTTTATCCTGACGGATCCCGTCAAGGGGACCTATCGCTGTAAATACTGCGAAACAGCTTATAAACAGGATGCGGACAGGAAGTAAAGGACTATGAACAAGACGGGAGTTATAACACTTATCGTTATGGCGCTGGTGCTGGCGGGAATAATCGTGGGCTCCTCCTTTTTACTCAGAGTAGAGCCCCTGCCGGAGGATACCCTGGGCAACAACGCTGGAAATCTCTATAACGGAGGATATTTTGACGAGGACGACGGAGTCGTGTATTTTTCCAATCCTCTGGATCACTATGCGATGTACACGATGAACCCGGACGAGACCAATATCAAGAAGATAATCGAGAACAACACGGGCTTTATCAACGCCGCGGGCAAATATATCTTTTATTACCAGGGCTCCATGAACGCCACGAACCTGGGGTTCCTCGGGCACAACACCGGGGTCTACAGGAGCAATAAGAACGGAAAGAATATCGTGACCCTGGCCCGTGACCCCGCGAACGCGGTCAAGCTCGTCGGGAATTTCGTCTATTACGAAAGCTTCGACAACGAGAAGGGCATGCAGATAGCCAGGGTCGGCATAGACAAAAAGAACCGCGAAATACTGTCGGACAAGGTCTTCGACTGTTCCGAGTATAGTAACGGGCTCTTCTACTATGCGGGCGTCACCGACGACCATATGTGCAGGACCTTTGACCCCAATTCCAAAACGGTGGGGACCCTCTTTGACGGAAACATATCCTGCCCGATAATAAGCGGGGGCAATATTTACTATATAAATAACGTGGACAATTACAGGCTCTATATGCGGTCACTCTCGGGGGACCCCTCCACTGAAAGGCCCCTTACCGATGAGAGGGTGGATTGCTACAATATAGTAAATGATTCCCTGATCTATTATCAGGCCAACGATCCGGACAACCCGGCGCTCATTCGGATGTCGATGGACGGGTCCTTTAAGCAGACAGTCATGGCGGGCAATTATACCAATATAAACGCCACCTCGAGGTTTGTGTATTTCCAGCTCTGGAGCAACAACGGCTCCACGGCGATCTTTCACCAGGACCTGACTACGGGAGCCGTAGAGCAGTGGGCTCCCCCGGTATATGAAACGAAGTAGGTAAAAAAATTGACTGAATTAGAAGCTTTAAGAAAGAATATCGATGAAATAGATGCTGAGATAGTGGCCCTCTATGAAAAGAGGATGAAGGTCAGCGAAGAGGTGGCGAGGTATAAGCTGGAAGTGGGTAAAAACGTGCTGGACCGCAGCCGCGAGGAAAACAAGCTGAACCAGGTAAAGTCCCTGACCTCCAATTCCTTCAATGAAAAGGGCATAGTCGAGCTCTACGAGCAGATAATGTCCATGAGCCGCAAGAAGCAGTATTCCCTGATGGCTCAAAACGGAGTTAAGGGCCAGCTGCCCTTTATCGAGGTGGAGAGCCTGAAAAAGGAGGGCATGAGGGTGGTCTTCCAGGGAGTTCAGGGAGCCTATTCCGAGGCGGCGATGATAGCCTTCTTCGGAGATGACGTACCTGCCTTTAACGTCGGGACCTTCCGGGACGCGATGCGCTCGGTGGACGAGGGGAGCGCCAATTACGCCGTCCTTCCTATAGAAAATTCCAGCGCGGGCATAGTCAGTGCCAACTACGACCTGCTTTCCGAGTTTGAGGACTATATCGTAGGAGAGCAGATAATTGAGATAGACAACTGCCTCCTGGGGCTGCCCGAGGCGACGGAGGAGGATATCGAGACCGTGTACTCCCACCCCCAGGCCCTGATGCAGTCCTCGAGATATTTAAGCCTCCATGACTGGAAACAGATCGACTTCGAAAACACGGCTATGGCGGCTAAGAAGATTCGCGAGGACGGGAATATACACCAGGCCGCGGTGGCAAGCAGCAGGGCGGCCGAGCTGTACGGCCTGAAGATACTGAAAAAAAATATCAATTTCAGCGACGGGAATTCTACACGTTTTATAGTGGTCACAAATCAGAAGATATTTTTGAAAGGCTCCGGGAAAATCAGCATATCCTTTGAGATTCCCCACAGGAGCGGCTCCCTCTATCATATCCTTTCGCATTTCATATATAATGACCTCAATATGAATAATATTGAGAGCCGTCCCATACCCGACAGGCCTTGGGAATACAGGTTTTTCGTGGATTTTGACGGCAATTTTAACGATGTGGCGGTGAGGAACGCGCTTATGGGGATAAGGGAGGAGACCCTGAATATGCGGGTCCTGGGAAATTATTGACAGGTTTCAGGATGAGGAATTTGAAGTTATGTTAACCGACAAGCTTTTGCTGTACGACAAACTTAAGGATGACGAGATCATAAGCTCGATGGCTTATCTCTTATGCAGGAATGACCACATGGAGGAGGAGATATCGGAGGAGGAGCTGGGGGCCCTGGGGGTCTCCTGCGTCGCGAAGCTGATAGACGAGGGCGTCCGCCATGGCTACGAGGGGAATTTGTGGCACGACTATCTGACCTATGCCCTGGTGAAGGATGAAAACGCCCTGAGCCTTTCGTCGGAGAGAAAGGGCAGCGTCGAGGGGTCGCTGCCGACTCTGGCGATACACGATTTCGAGGTCATAAAGCAGCTTTTTGACATAGACCTGGCGGGGCTCGACAAGTATTGCAGAACGGACTGCTTTGCGCTGATAAAGAACTTTGTACCGGACAATACCAGCGGCAAGATATTCAACGAGCGTATACGAGACAGAATTTGCACCCTGGCCGGGACCCTGAGCAGGGCTAAGGACAATTTTGAATTTCTGAATATAATGACGGACTTTTACCGGGATTACGGCGTCGGAAAATACGGCCTGCACAAGGCCTTCAGGGTAAAGCACGACAAGGCCGACGAGGTGGTCATCGAGCCGATAAAGAAGGTAAAGCATATATATTTAGAGGATCTGGTGGGCTATGAGGCCCAGAAGCAGAAGCTCATTGACAATACCGAGGCCTTTGTGAACGGGCGGAGGGCGAATAACTGCCTGCTATACGGCGACATGGGTACGGGCAAGTCCTCCTGTATAAAGGCGCTGATCAACAGGTATTACGACAGCGGCCTGAGACTCATAGAGGTCTACAAGCACCAGATGCGCGACCTCAACGATGTGATCGCGCAGATAAAGGGCAGGAACTACCGCTTCATCATTTATATGGACGACCTTTCCTTTGAGGACCATGAGGTGGAGTACAAGTACCTTAAGGCCGTCATAGAGGGCGGTCTGGAAAAGCAGCCGGAAAACATGCTGATCTACGCGACCTCCAACAGGAGGCACCTGATACACGAGGGCTTTTCGGACAAGCTCGACAGGAGCGAGGACGACGACATACATTCGGCTGACACCGTGCAGGAAAAGCTTTCGCTTTCGGCCCGCTTCGGTATAAGCATCTATTTCGGAAGGCCGAATAAAAAGGAGTACGACAACATAGTAAAGGTCCTGGCGGAGCGCTACGGCGTAAGGATGACCGAGGAGGAGCTTTTGAAGCTGGCCAACAGGTGGGAGCTCGAGCACGGGGGCTATTCCGGACGGGTGGCGCAGCAGCTCATAGATTATATACTGGGTACATTATAATAGCTGTTCTAACATAGTTACACATTAACATTTATTACGAGGGAAGAGGATGAAGATATTTGCGGCAATAGACGTCGGGTCTTATGAGGTTGGAATGAAGATCTTCCAGCTGTCCAAGAAATACGGAGTGAAGGAGCTGGACTACATACGGCATCGTGTGGATCTCGGAAGCGATTCATACAGGACGGGCAGGATAAGCTATGACCATATGGAGGAGCTCTGCTCGATACTCAACGGCTTTAACGATATCATGAGCTCCTACGGTGTCGATGATTACAGAGCCTGCGGCACCTCGGCCATAAGAGAGGCCGAGAGCACGGATATCGTTCTGGACCAGATAAGGCTGAGGACCGGCCTCGACGTAAGAGCGCTCAGTAACTCCGAGCAGCGTTTCCTGGACTACAAGTCGGTGGCCCTCCAGGACGTGGAAAAGTTTGAAAGCATAATCAAGGACGGGACCCTCTTTATAGACATAGGAGGGGGAAGCACACAGGTATCCCTCTTTGAAGAGGGAAGCCTTATCACGACGCTGAACCTCCCGCTGGGTATCCTGAGGATACGCTCGCAGCTAAGTGAGCTGGAGCCGAGGCGCTCGCAGTATTCGGAGCTCCTGTCGGAGATCATAGACAACGAGCTTTTTTCCTTTAAGAAATTATATTTAAGGGACAGGGATATCAGGAACATGGTAGTGGTCGACGATTATCTGCCCTATGTCAAAAACCGTCTCGCGGATAAGGGCATCGAGAGATCGGGCATGGTCACCACGAAGCAATACCTGGACTTTTGCGCCATGATCAAGCAGCAGAGCGTCGAGGAGGTGGCAAAGGCTGTGGGCATACAGCAGGAGAACGCCAATCTGCTGCGGCCCTCGGCGGCGCTTATCAGGAATTTCATAAATATTACCGGCGCTGAGAGGCTTTGGATCACCGGAGCCACACTTTCGGACGGCATAGCCTATGACTACGCCGAGAGAACGCATATCATCAAGTCGGCCCACGACTTCGATTCCGATATAATTGCCTCCGCGGAAAATATTGCCGCCAGATACAGGATAACCGATGCGAGGGAGGAGGCCCTGCTGCAGGTGAGTATGGTGGTCTTCGACAGCATGAAAAAATTCCACGGCTTAAGCAAGCGTGACAGGCTCCTTTTGGAGCTGGCGGCAAGGCTCAGGGACGTAGGGCGTTTCGTGTCCTTAAGCGTTCCCGCTGAGAGCTCCTACAGTATAATCATGGGCACGGAGATAATAGGGCTTTCGCATATGGAGAGGGCGATGGTCGCCTCCGCCGCCTTCAATTCCTTCAGCCGCGACGTGTATTACAGGGATTTTGAAAACGAGGAGTTCGATAAGATCACTGCCCTGAGGGTCATCAAGATAACGGCGATCTTAAGGCTCGGGGCGGCGCTGGCCCAGAATCCGAAGAAGAAATTCAAAAAGGTCACGGCCTCCATAAGGGACAATGAGCTGGACCTTACGATAGAATCCAGAACCGGCATAGTTATCGAGAGCGGAGCTTTTTCGCAGTATTCCGGCTTTTTCGAGGAGGTCTACGGACTCAGACCGGTCATAAGGCATAGAGAGGTCAGTCAGATTTAAACGGGGGAAAACACAAGAAAGGGTTTAAGGTTTAAGAGATGGCAAGGGAAAAATTGACAGAGAATAAGACGATAGATTATTCGGCACCTGAATATTATACGAACCTTGAGCTGTCATGGCTCAAATTTGACGAAAGAGTGCTTGGAGAGGCCAGGGATAAGACGATTCCGCTTTTCGAACGGATAAAATTTTTGAGCATAACCGCTTCGAATTTGGACGAATTTTTCATGGTAAGGGTAGCGTCCTTGAAGGATATGGAAAACGCGGGCTATATCAAGCCGGACATCGCGGGCTTAAATCCCACGGCGCAGCTGGAGGCCCTGTCCCCTGCCACCCATGAGCTCATAGATATGCAGTATTCCACCTATAACCAGTCGCTCCTCCCGCTTTTGAAGCAAAACGGCCTCAATGTGGTGGAGTCCCACGAGGACTTAAGTCCCGACCAGGCTGAGTTTGTGGACAGGTATTTTCAGGACACTGTCTATCCGGTGCTTACGCCGATGGCAGTGGATTCCTCCCGTCCCTTCCCCCTTGTCAGAAACAAGTCCTTAAACATAGCGGCCCTCATTACCGAAAAGACCGAAGACGGCACCGTGAGCGGCAGGCTTTTAAAGAAAAAAAAGACGAAGAAGTCGGCCAGGATACCTATGGAATTTGCCATGGTACAGGTGCCCGGGGTGCTGCCGAGGATAGTACAGATTCCCTCAGAGGGCAGGGGAATTTCCGTCATATTGCTCGAGGAGATAATCGAGAGGAATATAGATAAGCTTTTCCTGAATTACACGGTTATTTGCGCCCACCCCTTCAGGGTCATGAGAAACGCGGACCTCACCATAGACGAGGAGGAGGCCGAGGACCTTTTAAAGGAGATAGAAAAGCAGCTCAAGCGCCGTCAGTGGGGCCAGGTCATCCGGCTCGACATCGAGGAGGGTATGGACAAGCGGCTTTTAAATCTGCTTAAGGAGCAGGTCGCGGTCGCAGAGGAGGATATATATCATATCCGGGGGCCGCTGGACCTGACCTTCCTTATGAAGATGTATTCGATGGAGGGCTTCGAGGAGCTTAAATATAAGGATCACGTTCCCCAGCTTCCCAAGTACATGGATATGGGCAAGGATATCTTTGAGCAGATAAGGCATAATGATATTCTCTTAAAGCACCCCTACGAGACCTTTGAACCGGTGGTGAATTTCGTGCGTTCCGCCGCGAGGGATGAAAACGTGCTGGCGATAAAGCAGACGCTCTACCGTGTCAGCGGAAATTCGCCGATAATCGCGGCGCTCATCCAGGCGGCTGAAAGCGGAAAGTCGGTGACAGTACTCTTTGAACTCAAGGCCCGTTTCGATGAGGAGAACAATATCATTTGGGCGAAGGAGCTTGAAAAAGCGGGCTGTCACGTTATCTACGGTCTGGTGGGCTTAAAGACTCATTCCAAGATAACGCTGGTGGTGCGGCGTGAGGAGGATGGCATCAGAAGATACGTCCATCTTGGTACCGGAAACTACAACGACAAGACTGCCCGGCAGTACACCGATATGGGCCTTTTGACCTGCTCGGAGGCCATAGGCGAGGACGCTACCGCCGTCTTTAACATGCTCTCGGGTTATTCCGAGCCGGTTAGCTGGAATAAGCTGGTGCTGGCTCCCCTGTGGCTGAAGGACAGATTTCTGTATCTGATAGGCCGCGAGACGGAGCACGCAAGGGCGGGGCGCGAGGCCAGGATAATCGCAAAGATGAATTCGCTTTGCGACCCGGATATAATAAGGGCTCTCTATGAGGCCTCGAACGCAGGAGTGAAGATAGACCTTATAATCAGGGGAATCTGCTGCTTAAAGACCGGAATTCCCAAGGTTTCGGACAATATAACGGTGCGCTCCATCGTCGGCAATTTCCTGGAGCACAGCCGTATTTTCTGGTTCTTAAACGAGGGCAACGAGGAGATATATTTGGGCTCGGCGGACTGGATGCCGAGGAACTTAGAAAGGCGTGTCGAGATAGTCTTCCCCGTGGAGAGACCCGAGCTCATAGAGGACTTAAAGCACTATCTTTCGATGCAGCTTAAGGACAACGTCAAGGCTTCGGTGCTGCAAAAGGACGGGAAGTACGTAAAGCGGATGCGCAGGGGCAAGGAGGCCTTCAATTCCCAGGAGGAGTGCATTAAGGAGGCCGTTAAGACCGCCAGGGAAAAGAATCGTTCGGTAAAATCCACGAGGACCTTTATTCCGGAGAGGAGTCCCAGGGAATGAGTGCTAAATTAAATGTCAAATTCAAGGCGGCTATCTTTGACCTCGACGGGACGCTTTCGGAGTCCCTTGAATCCATTGCGCATACGGTCAACCTCGTTTTGACGGAAAAGGGCCATAAGGAGATCGAGCTGGAACGCTTTAAGGTGCTGGTCGGAGACGGGGCCCGTACTCTTATAGAGAGGGTGTT
>JAFTEI010000252.1 GCA_017453965.1 Lachnospiraceae bacterium | reverse complement strand
GAAGAGCTTGGCATCGCCATGAAGCACAAACTGCTGCTGAAGGGCGATGAGCACTACGAGTACGCCCAGTGCGGCAAGACGGGCTACACCTCCATCGCCGGATACAACCTGGTCACCACCGCCAAAAAGGGCTCCATGAACCTGATCTGCGTGGTGCTGGGCTGCACGGATTCCAACTCCCGCTACACCTCCACCCGCGCCCTCTTCGACTACGGCTTTAACGAGTTCATCATCTGTCTCGGCTACAAGCAGCATGTGGTCAAGGAATATTTTGCCGACTATTACTTATATTCTTCGGACGTGACCTTTGACCTCTCCGGCAATTCTTGTCAGATACATAACAACCACTCGGAGCCCTGGAAGGTGACCCTGGTGGATACGGGGCTCAATACCATGACAGGCGGCCGTTTGAAGAGGGTTAGAAATTACATCGGAGACGAGACCTTTATGATGACCTACGGGGACGGGGTCTCGGACGTAAATATACAAAAGCTTCTGGAATTTCACAAGGGGCATGGCAGGACAGGGACCATAACCGCCATCTCGGTGGACCAACGCTTCGGAGTGCTGGACATTGCGGAGGACAACACGGTACATGCCTTCGCGGAGAAGGATGAGAAGGATTCCAGCGTGGTAAATGGCGGATACATGGTGTTTGAACCGGCGGTATTCGACTATATTGAGGGCGATCAGACGGTCTTTGAAAAGGAGACGCTCTCACAGCTTGCCGCAATGGGCGAGCTCAGCGCATATAAGCATAGGGGCTTTTGGCAGTGTATGGATACCCAGAGGGAGAAGCAGAAGCTTGAGGCCCTGTGGGCATCGGGGAAAGCTCCCTGGAAGGTTTGGGAATAATGGATTCGCCAAAGGAATTACTGGGTTTTTACAGAGGAAAAAAGGTTTTTATCACGGGACACACGGGCTTTAAGGGAACTTATCTGAGCGAGGCGCTTAAAGCTGCGGGAGCTGACGTTACGGGGTATTCCCTGGAGCCGCCCACGGAGCCCTCGCTTTTCGGGCTGGCGGACACCGGTGAGGGAATGACCTCATGTATAGGCGACATCCGGGATTATGAAAGCCTGAAAAAATGCTTTGACAGCGCCGGGCCGGAAATAGTTTTTCACCTGGCAGCCCAGCCCATAGTGAGGCTTTCATATAAGGAGCCCCGGCTCACCTACGAGACCAATGTGATGGGGACGGTGAATCTGCTGGAGTGCATAAGAGAGAGCTCTTCCGTCAGGTCCTTCCTGAATGTCACGACGGATAAGGTATACTTGAACGAGGACCTGGACCGGGCCTTTACGGAGGATATGCCGCTGGATGGCTACGATCCCTACTCCAACTCCAAGTCCTGTTCCGAGCTTGTCACCCATAGCTACCGGAAGTCATTTTTCTCCGAAGAAGGGCCGGCGATATCCACGGCAAGGGCCGGGAACGTCATAGGTGGAGGGGATTTCGCCCAAGACAGGCTCGTGCCCGACTGTGTGCGCTCAGTAGAGGAGGGAAAGCCGATGATATTGCGGAATCCGGCTTCCATCCGGCCCTTTCAGCATGTGCTGGAGCCGGTGTTCATATATCTGCAGATCGCCAAAGCCCAGTATGAGGACAGGGCAAAAGAGGGCTGCTACAATGTGGGTCCCGAGATTACTGACTGCATAAGCGCGGGTGAGATCACCGAACGCTTTGCAAGGTGCTGGGGAGAGGGCTTTAAGACGGAGGTACGGCCCGACGGAGGCCCCCACGAGGCCAGGTTCTTAAGGCTGGACTGCACAAGGCTGAAGGAGACCTTCGGTTGGAGGAGCGTCTGGAATATCGACATAGCCATAGAAAAATGCGTGGAAATGAGCCGCGAATATGTCCGGGGACATAAGCTCGGGGACATACTGAAACGCCAGATAGAGGAATACGTTTTAACTGCGGAAAAAGTCTGGGGCTAAGGAACTGTTCCTAAGCCCACTTAACAATAAAGGAGAACCTGACCGATGTTTGAAAAAATGAGCGAGAAAGAGGCAAGGGACAAGATACTCGGAGAGGTGGCGGAGTATGCGCAGAGATTTCACCCCTCGGAGAAGCCCTATGAGCAGGGCGGCAGGATAAATTATGCCGG
Organism: Lachnospiraceae bacterium; assembly: GCA_017453965.1. GTDB lineage: Bacteria > Bacillota > Clostridia > Lachnospirales > Lachnospiraceae > NK4A144. The sequence goes on along the minus strand of JAFTEI010000252.1, from coordinate 9,838 downwards.
AAGATATTACGACGGAAACGAGATGGTCAACCTGGTGGATTCGGCGCTGGAGTTCTGGCTCACCACCGGAAGGTACACCAACGAATTCGAGCATAGCTTCAGCCAGGAGCTGGGAGTAAAATATGTCTCCCTGGTAAATTCGGGCTCGAGCGCAAATCTTTTGGCCTTCGCGACGCTGACAAGCCCCCTTCTCGGAGACAGGAGGATAAAGCGGGGAGACGAGGTCATAACAGTAGCGGCGGGTTTCCCGACCACGGTAGCCCCGATAATAAGATACGGGGCAGTGCCCGTCTTCGTGGACGTGACCATACCCGAGTACAATATAGACGTGTCCATGCTGGGCAAGGCCCTTACGGAAAAGACCAGGGCCGTGATGATAGCCCATACCCTGGGCAACCCCTTCGATCTGAAGGAGGTAAAGGATTTTTGCAAACGTAACGACCTGTGGCTCGTGGAGGACAACTGCGATGCCCTGGGGAGCAAATATACCATAGACGGGGTAAAGCGCTTTACCGGGACCATAGGAGATATAGGGACCTCCAGCTTCTATCCCCCGCACCACATCACCATGGGCGAGGGAGGAGCTGTCTATACCAACGATCCGCTGTTAAATAAGATAGCTCGCTCAATGAGGGACTGGGGCCGCGACTGCTCCTGCCCTTCGGGAATGGACAATACATGTGGTCACCGCTACGACGGACAGTACGGACAGCTGCCCGCAGGCTATGACCACAAATACGTATATTCACACTTCGGCTATAACTTAAAGGCGACGGATATGCAGGCGGCTATAGGCTGCGCCCAGCTCAAGAAGCTGCCCATGTTTACGAAGAAGAGAAGGGACAATTTCGAGGTCCTCATGAGCGGCCTTAAGGACCTTGAGGACAAGCTCATCCTTCCCAGGGAAACAAAGAATTCCGAGCCCAGCTGGTTTGGCTTTATAATGACGGTGCAAAACGGGGCGGACAGAAAGAAGATAGTGCCCTATATCGAAAAAGAGGGAGTTCAGACGAGGATGCTCTTTGCGGGGAATCTGATTAAGCACCCCTGCTTTGACGAGATCCGGGACACGGCTGCCTACAGGGTAGTGGGGGACCTTCCCGTCACCGACCGCATAATGGAGGACAGCTTCTGGATAGGCCTCGGCCCCTCCATGGACGCTGACAGGCTGAACAGGATGATAGAGGTAATTCACAGGGCGGTAAAGGAAACTGCATGAATAAGATCTCATTGATGGACTGCACCCTGCGGGACGGGGGCTTTATAAATGAATGGCGCTTCGGCCACGGAGATATGATAAACCTCTTCGAACGCTCCGTGTCTGCGGGTATAGACTATATAGAGGCGGGCTTTCTCGACAGCAGGGAAAGCTTTGATATAAACAGGAGTATAACCCCGGATACGGCCGGTTTTGACAGGATATTCGGAGGCCTGGACCACGGCTCGTCCAAAATTTTTGCCATGATAGATTACGGGACCTGCCCCCAGGAGAACATAGCGGAGGCAAAGGACACCATTATCGACGGCATAAGGGTCATGGTCAAGAAAAAGACCCGCTATGAGGCGCTGGAGTTCTGCGCGGAGCTTAAGAAAAAGGGCTATATGGTCTTTGTGCAGCCGGTCTCCGTTACGGGCTATTCCGATGAGGAGATGCTCGGGCTGGTGGAGCGGGTCAACGACCTGGAGCCCTTTGCCATGTCCATAGTGGACACCTATGGGCTTTTGGATTCGGTCTCCCTTCTGCATTATTTTGACCTTATAGATTCCAAAATGAAGCCCTCGGTGGCTCTGGGCTACCATGCGCATAATAATTTCCAGCTGGCCTATTCCAATTCTATGGCCTTTTGCGAGAGAAAGACCGACAGGGAGCTTCTGGTGGACGGCTCGGCCTATGGCATGGGGAAAAGCGCGGGCAACTGCCCCTTAGAGCTTCTGACCATGTACGCGAATGCGCATTTCGGCAAGAGCTACGATACGAGCCAGATACTTGAGATGATAGATACGGGTATAATGAAGATCTACGAGCGCAGCCCCTGGGGCTATCAGCTGCAGTATTTCTTATGCGCCTCAAACGACTGCCATCCGAAGTACGCACAGTATCTTATCAAGAAAAAGACGCTTTCCATGCGCTCCATAGACGAGATATTAAAGCAGATAAAGAGCGACGAAAAGCTGGCCTTTAACGAGGAATATATAGAGCGCCTATATCTCGATTACCAGAATAACGAGATAAACGATGCCTCCGATATGGAGGAGCTTAAGGAGCATCTAAAGGGCAAGGAGGTCCTTGTCCTGGGGCCGGCCAGGAGCATAGAGGAGAAGCGTGGCGCGATAACGGACTATATTGCGAGGAAGGCCCCCGTCGTCATTGCGATAAACTTTATGCCGGGGGGCTATGCCTTAAGGTATCTGTTCTTAAGCAACTCCAAGCGGTATATGCAGCTTTCCACGAAGCTCTGTACGGCCCATCCGGATATGCAGATAATAGCCACCTCGAATGTGACGAGCGCCAGCGGGAAATTCGACTATGTGGCTGACTATGCGACCCTGATAGACAGCAGCTTTGAGATACCGGACAATTCCCTGCCCATGCTGCTGCGCCTCCTGGAGAGACTTGAGCCCTCGAAGGTGTCCCTTGCGGGCTTCGACGGCTATGTGGCCAAAAAGAACGAAAACTACGCCGCCTCGGATATGGAATATGAGTTTGTAAAGGACTATGCGGTAAAGCTCAACGAATATACCCGGGGAGTTATAGCTTCTCTCAGGGAGAAGCTGGATATAAGCTTTGTTACGGAGTCAAGATATGAATAATGGAAAATACGATGCCGCCATCTTCGATGCGGACGGCACACTTTTTTATACCAAGCCTGGAATTGTGGAGTGTATAAAGGATGTGGTCAAAAGCTTCGGGCTCAGGAATCTGAACGACGATGAATACGACCAGTTCATAGGCCCGCCCATACAGCTCACCTTTGCGAAGGTCTTCGGCCTTTCTCCCGAGGAGGGGGACAGGGCGGCCAAGGAATTCAGGCGGCTCTACGTCGAGGACAGATATCTCTTTGACGGATGGCTCTACGAGGGCATGGAGGAGACCTTAAAGACGCTTAAGGACAACGGGATAAAGGTGGGCGTCGCCACCTATAAGATGGAACCCATGGCAAAAAAGATCTGCCATCATTTCAGGGTGGACGACTACGCGGATTCGATACACGGAACAGACGACAATTCGACGATAAAAAAGCCCGAGATAATAAGGATGGTCATGAGGGACTATGGCTGCGAGGACCCTTCAAGGGTGGTCATGATAGGCGATACCGGCTACGACGCCGCGGGAGCGGAGGGCGCCGGGTGCAGATTTTTAGGGGTAACATTCGGGTTCGGCTTCGGGACGAGGGAGGATGTCATGCAGTATCCTTTCAGTATAGGAGAAGCCGCGAGCCCTAAAGATATATTAAATTACTTTATTTAATCAGGAGAAGGGGATATGAAAGTAAAGGTTTCGGATTATATTGCGGATTTTCTGGCAGAAAGAGGCGTAGAGCACGTCTTTACGATTACGGGCGGCGGGGCCATGCATTTAAACGACTCCTTCGGGCACCACGAGAAACTGAAATGTATTTACAATCACCATGAACAGGCCTGCACTATGGCTGCGGAGAGCTATGCGAGGCTGACGGGAAGGCTTGCCGCTGTCGTGGTCACAACGGGCCCCGGCGGCATAAACGCGATGAACGGAGTCTTCGGCGCGTGGACGGATTCCCTGCCGATGATAGTGATCTCGGGCCAGGTCAAGACCTCGACCTGTGTTTACTCCACTGGCCTGCCCTTGAGACAGTTCGGGGACCAGGAGTATGACATCGTAAGCAGCGTAAATAACATGACCAAGTACGCGGTCATGGTAAAGAAGCCCAATCAGATAAGGCATGCCCTGGAATGTGCCTACTTTATGGCGAGCAACGGACGCAAGGGCCCGGTCTGGGTGGATGTGCCCCTGGACGTACAGTCGGCCTATGTCTATACGGAGGAGCTCACTCCCTTCGACAGCATGAATTCCGGCAGAAAGGAAAATCCCGTTTACGACGGCACCTATGTGGACAAGATCTCAGAGGCGATATACCGCTCCAGGAGGCCGGTGGTGCTGGCGGGGACAGGAATACGCTCGGGCGAGGCATATAAGGAATTCATAGACTGCACGGATGCCTTTAAGCTGCCGGTACTCACGGCCTGGAACGCAAAGGACCTTCTGTGGGAGAACAATCCCTATTACGTCGGAGTGCCCGGAACCGTGGGGACCCGGGGAGCCAATTTCATCCTGCAAAACGCGGACCTCATACTTATCATGGGCTGCAGGCTCAATATAAGGATGACGGGCTACAACGACTTCAACCTCGGAAAAGACGCCGTCAAGATAATGGTGGATATAGACGAGAACGAGCTGAAAAGACCTAATATAAAGATAGATATTCCGATATATGCAAATGTAAAGGATGTGATGAGGGACCTGGCCCACTGCGATACCGAGGAGCTCGGAGAGCATTCGGAGTGGCTCAAGTGGTGCAAGGAGATAAATAAGCGTTATCCTGCGGTGCTGCCGGAATATTCGGCCAAAAAGAAGCCTTTAAATCCCTATGTGTTCATAAATGCGCTCTCCCATAAGCTGGGAGACGGCGACGTCACTGTAGCCAGCAACGGCGGAGTCTGCGTCATTTCCAACCAGGCCTTTGACATCAGCAAGGGCGGCAGGCTCTACACCAACTCGGGAAGCGCCTCCATGGGCTACGGCCTCCCCGCGGCTTTAGGGGCGGTCACCGCGAGAAACAATAAGAGAGTGGTCTGCCTCGAGGGGGACGGCTCCATAATGATGAATCTTCAGGAGCTGGAGACAGTCAGCTATTACAAGATGAATATAAAGCTCTTCATCATGAACAACAATGGCTATCACTCCATAAGACAGACACAGCAGAATATCTTCAAGACGCCCTTGGTAGGAGTCTCACCGGAGAACGGCGTGGGCTTCCCCGATTTTTCCAAGGTCGCGGCAGCCTTTGATATTCCGTATATAAAGATAGATTCCCTCACGAAGCTGGACGAGAAGCTGGACAAGGCCCTAAGCGGAGACGGACCCGTCTGCGTGGAGGTGGTAGTGGATGAGAAACAGGGCTTCGAGCCGAAGCTCAATTCCAGAGTGGGAGAAGATGGCTCTATGATCTCTCCGGAGCTGGACGATATGTATCCCTTCCTTCCGAGAGAGGAATACGAGGCTGTCAGAAAAGAGGCCAGAGCCATAGAGAACTAAGCGGAAAACGGGCGGAGGCTTTAGATGAAAAAGATAAGCATACTTATACCCTGCTATAACGAGGTGGAGAACGTCGGTCCCATGAGCGAGACGGTGGTCGGGATAATGACGCGGGAGCTGCCGCAGTACGACTATGAGCTGGTGTTTATAGACAACTGCTCGGAGGACGGTACACGGGAAAAGCTGGAAGAGATATGCGAAAAAAATAAAAAGGTCAAGGCGATATTGAACGTTACGAATTTCGGCCAGTTCAATTCCCCGTTTTACGGTATGTGCCAGACCACGGGGGACTGTACGATCTCCATGTGCTGCGATTTCCAGGACCCCCCTGAGATGATACCGAAATTTGTCGAGGAGTGGGAAAAGGGCTATAAGATAGTCAGCGCCATAAAGACCACCAGTAAGGAAAATCCCTTTATCTTCTTTTTGAGGAAGACCTATTACAAGGCTATAAGAAATATGTCCACGGTCAAGCTCATAGAGAACTTTACCGGAACCGGGCTGTATGACAGATCCTTCATAAACCTGCTCCGGGAGCTGGACGACCCCATTCCGTTTTTAAGGGGTATAGTTGCGGAATACAATTTCAAGCGCAAGGAGATACCCTACGAGCAGGGCGTAAGACGGGCGGGCAAGACCCACAACAATTTTTACTCGCTGTATGACGCCGCCATGCTCTCGATAACCTCCTATACCAAGGTGGGCTTGAGGCTTGCCACGTGGATGGGCTTCCTTTCCGCCGCCGTGAGCTTTATCATTGCCGTAGTCTATCTCGTAATGAAGCTTACCCACTGGTATTCCTTCCAGGCGGGCAATGCCCCGATGATAATAGGCGTGTTCCTCATAGGTTCGCTGCAGCTTTTTTTCATTGGGCTTATGGGGGAATATATCCTGAATATAAATACCCGTATCATGCACCGGCCCCTGGTGGTGGAGGAGAAGAGGCTTAATTTTGACGAAGATAAGAAAGCGGAGTAGCTATGAGCTGTAAATCAGATATTGCCGGGGATAAAGCCCCTTTAATCGAGGAAGCTTGTAATGTCGTTTAATTCCCTGAGCTTTGCGGCCTTCTTTCCAATCGTCGCCGCGGTCTATTTTATACTGCCTCAAAAGGTAAAAAATATCTGGCTCCTGGCAGCCGGCTATTTTTTATACGCAAGCTGGGACTCAAACTACGCCCTTATACTCTTTGCCGTAAGCCTTGTGACCTATGCCGGCGGAAGGCTCCTGGAAAAGAAACGGCACAGGGGAGCGCTGGCCCTTGTCATAGTGCTGACTCTGCTGCCCCTCCTGGTCTTTAAATATCTGGATTTCTTCATAAGGAATATAAATATCGTGACCTCCCGCGCCGGGCTGGTCATAGAGGATCCCTGGGAGCTCATACTCCCCGTGGGTATTTCTTTTTATACCTTCCAGGCCCTGGGCTACGTCATTGACGTATATAAGAAAAAGATAAGCGCGCAGAAAAACGCGGTGGAATTTTTTCTCTTCGTGTCCTTTTTTCCCCTGCTCCTAAGCGGCCCCATAGAGCGGGCGGGGTCGCTCCTTCCCCAGTTCAGGAAAAAACATGTGTTTAACGCGGACAGGATACTCCGGGGCTTTCTTTTGATGCTGTGGGGCTTTTTCCTTAAAATGGTGATCTCGGACAGGCTGTCCGTCTACGTGAATGCGGTCTTCGACGAATATAAAAAATACAACGGCGTCTATGTCATACTGGCTATAATCTTCTTTTCACTGCAGATCTACTGCGATTTCGCGGGCTACTCCAACATGGCGAGAGGCTGCGCCGAGATTATGGGCTTTGACATTGTGCAGAATTTCAGGCAGTCCTACCTTGCCACCAGCGTTGCGGATTTCTGGAGACGCTGGCATATTTCGCTGACCTCCTGGTTTCGGGACTATATCTATATCCCCCTTGGGGGCAACAGGAAGGGTACAGTGAGGAAGTATATCAATATCCTCCTCGTCTTTGCCATAAGCGGCCTGTGGCATGGGGCAAGCTGGAACTTTGTGTTCTGGGGTGTCATAAATGGAGCCTTTCAGGTAGTGGGGGGACTTTTAAATCCGTTAAGAAACAAGGCTGTTGCGGCGCTGGGGATAGACAGGCGCTCCTTCGGACACCGGTGCTTTAAGACGGTATGCACCTTTATTCCCGTGGCCTTTGCCTGGACCTTCTTTAAGGCGCCCTCATTTATGACAGGAATGAGGATGATAAGAGAGGCCTTCCGCTACAACCCCTGGGTGCTCTTCGACAAGAGCCTCTATGCCCTCGGCCTGAACGAGCTGGAATTTTCAATAATGCTTATAGGGCTGCTGGTGTTCCTTGCCGCGGATATCATAAACGAAAACGGCATAGTCATCAGGGATTTTGTGAAAAAGCAGGAGCTGTGGTTCAGATGGCTCTTCTATATCATCGGGATAGTCTCGGTGGTGATCTTCGGCGTCTACGGCCCGGGCTACGATGCGGCGGATTTTATATATTTTAAGTTTTAATGGAGAATTGTCATGAAGCTGGATGTACTCTATCAGTTCAATGAAAAGTATGCGCCCTATGCCGGGGCGTCGATAACCTCGCTCTTCGAAAACAATAAGCATTTCGACGAGATCCGGGTCTTTATCCTCGGGGAGGAACTTTCGGACAAGTCGATGCACCGTCTGCGGGAGCTCTCCGCGGCATATTCGAGGCCCATGAGCTTTATAGATACGCGCTCCCTCATACTCATGATGAAAAAGATGAACATGCCGCCCTACAGGGGCTCCTATGCGGCGAATATGCGGCTGTTTTTAAGCTTCATCCTGGACGAGAGTGTGGACAGGCTCTTATATATCGATTCTGATACCATAGTTGACGGTCCCCTGGACGAGCTGGCGGAGTTAAATATGGAGGACCATCCCCTGGCTATGTCCCTGGACTCACTGGTGCGTATACACAAGAAGAGGCTGGGCTTTTCCCAGGACGACTACTATTATAATTCCGGGGTCATCCTCTTTTCGATGAGCCGGTGGCGCTCGGAGCGCTGCTCTGAGAGGATAGCCAACCATGTGCGTAACGTGCGCGCCTGGTACCCCTCCCCGGATCAGGACCTTTTAAACGTGGTCTTAAAGGGCGAGATAATGAAGCTGCCGCCGAAGTACAATATACAGCCGGTATATCTGGCCTTTTCCTTGAACAGCTATTATAAGACCTTCGGAGGAAGGGGGTTCTACACCAGGGAGGAGGTGGCGGAGGCGCTGAAATTCCCGGTGATCTACCACTTTTTCAGGTTCATAGGGGAGTTTCCCTGGCATAAGGGGAACGTACACCCCGATAACGACCTCTTTGACAAGTATCTCGCGCTCTCGCCATGGAGAGACTACGTAAAGATAAAGGCTGAGAAGGGGCCTGTGCTGCGGTTTGAAAAGATACTGTACAAGAGGCTTCCCCGGGAGGTCTTTATCAGGATATTCAGAATAGCTTATGAACGCTTCATAAAGCGGGCAAACAGCGATTCGCTTAAAAATAAGATCAACAGGATCATGTGATGAAATCGGCAAAGCTTATACGATCGGTCATTTTTATCATAATATTGATTATTGTGCTGGGCCTCCTTTCATATATTTTTATGAAGAAGGACAGCCGGCACTATAAGTACCAGTTCCTGACCTCGGACGCGGAGTATGACGCCCTCTTTTTCGGCAGCTCCCACGTCCATGAGGGCATAGACCCCGTGATCCTGTGGGAGGATTTCGGCATACGCTCATATAATCTGGCCTCGGCCGGGGAGTCGGTGCAGATGACATACTATGTGGTGAGGCAGGCTCTCATGAAGGCGCAGCCTAAGGTGATCTTTATCGACAGCTTTAAGATAGGGGACGGCGATTCCCTGGACCAGTCCTACTCCTTTGTACATGAGAGCATAGATGCCTTTCCTTTAAACAGCACAAAGCTCGAGGCCATAGACTACGCCTCCCGGTTTTTGGAACAGAATAAATTCAGCTTTCTCTCAAGGCTCTATGCCTATCACGGCAGATACGGTGAGCTGGGCAGGAGGGATTTTAAAAATGAATATACTTTTGACAAGGGAGCGTATATAATGACCTCTATCGTCCCCGTGGAAAAGCCGGTGCTCACCGGCAGCCGGGAAAAGGCAGAGCTTAAGGGGGGTCTCGGGGTCAGGGCCTATGAAAATATTCTGGAGCTCTGCCGGGAGAAGGGCATTAAATGTGTGCTGCTGAGCGTCCCCATGAGGGCCGGGCGTTTTGACGAGGAGTATTTTAACGCCCTGGCGGCCCTGACGGAGGAATACGGCGGATATTATATAGAAGGAAATGCCGCCGTTGACGGGATAGGGCTGGATTTTGACCACGATTTTGGAGATACGGAGTCACACTTAAATCTGCTGGGGGCGAAGAAGTTTACCTCCTATGTCGGGGAGTTTCTGTCGGGTAAGCTGGGGATAGCCGACGGCAGGGGCGGAGCCGACGCTCCCCTGTGGGAAGCGGATATGCGGCGCTGGTCAGAGCAGAAAAAGGACCTGCTGGAGGAGAAGAAGGAGGCAGTGG
>JAFTEI010000251.1 GCA_017453965.1 Lachnospiraceae bacterium | reverse complement strand
GGATGACAGGATCGAAGCTCACTTCCTAACCTGCTTCATAGTGCTTATGATCTATAGGATACTTGAAAAGAAACTCGGTGATAAATATACCTGTGAAGAGATAATAAAAACTCTAAGAGAAATGGATATGAGAAAAGTCGGAGAACAGGGATATATACCAAGCTATACAAGAACACAGCTGACTGACTCTCTACACGAAAATGCAGGATTCAGGACTGACTATGAACTGATAACTCCTAAGTCAATGGCAGGAATAATCAGAAGAACTAAAGGGTTATAACAAATGGTCCGCTAGTCGGACACCCTTAGACCCCAGGTGTATACTGGGATTGCGGCTTTTTAGATGTCAAAGATGAGATTTTATAGGTGAGTACAGGTATTGTCAAGGAAGGCCGGTAAAAGGAAACAGTGAAAAAGGAAAAAAGAAAAAGGACAAAACCAGTGTAGCGTTTTGTCCTTTGCCTGTTATATTTTATTTGTTACTATGGGCAGATACGGCGATATATGCTTAAGGACCTCATCCAGGTCAAGATATTCCGGGAATAACAGTCCTTCCTTCGGATGATCGCTCATATACCGGATCGCCGCCAGGGCCGATGCAGATACCAGTAAGACCGTGGGCGTTTCAAAGCTGTCCTTATCATAATGCAGCTCGGTGCCCACATATATCGGAGAAAAATTCTTCCCCTCCACGCACATACCTATCGCCTCGAAGCCGGAGAGCATCCTGTCCTTGGTGATAAGACGCATCCTGACATTATCCTCGTGAAATACCGAGTTTAAGGCCAGCTCGCAGGGGCGGTAAACGAACATAACGGTAGGGGCGTAGCTGATACTGCCGTCCTTATCCCTGACTGTATAATAGTCGTGTATGGAGAAGACCTCCTCGTGGGCGTCCATGCGGCCCTCAAAGAAACGCTCCCCGGAGTAGCCTTCCACTGCTATGGTTTTCCCGGGCATATCGAACACCAGTGTCCCGTCGTCCTTATTGTAATAATACACCTTATCGGCGGAAACACCGACCCTTTCAAGCAGTTCACTTAAAGTGACCTCGCTCCCGAGCTTTATTATGGAGCGGTCGTTCATCTCGCCCTCAAAATCAATGACGTTCCAGGTGGAATAAGCGGTTTCCTCATCCTCGCTCATGTCCGAGACCGTCGTATCGAGATCCGTCTCCATGAAGGTCGATACCTGAAGCTCCTGGGCCAGGCGGGCGAACTCTCCTAAACGAACAAGCTCCCTTAAGCGCTCCCTGTTTTCACTGACAAATCCGCCTTCGTCCTTTTCCACGATCTCTGTAAGGGCTTTCTTTGTGATCGTGCTGATAAGCCCCGGGTTGCTGCCATACTGTATAACGGTGGTGGCGCAGCCCTTTGAGTTCATCATCAGCTCCTTGTACTTCGCAAAATGCGTCTTGTAACGAAATGACTCTGTAAAGGGACGATCCCTGAAGGTGTCGTCGGTTGTGCATAGATAATGGATACCCCTCTTCACACATTCCTGCGCAAGCACCAGACTGTCATTTCCCACCGTCAGGTTTATCAGGAAATCTCCCTCAGCCAGACGGTCGAGCATTTCCTCATAGCAGCGGCTGTCCATTTCATACAGAAAGCTGTTCTCTTTTTTTCCGCCCTCTGCCTCGAAAAAACGAAATGCCTTCCTTGTGCGGTCTGCTACAAGTATATTGTCCATGGAGAACAACTCTTCCTTAAGGAGGATCCTAAAAAGAGACTTTCCAACCCCTCCGAAACCCAATATCATTATCCGCGACTTAAGCATCAGATCCCGTAACCCTCCGCTGCAATTCCATCGATGAACATGATATTATTTCCTCCGTCCATAATGAGGTCGTAGACTACCTGCTTTTTCCCTGTCTCAACGATGTCCTTTATCTTTGTAGCGCCCTCAAGGGTAACTACGTCGTGACCTTTATGCTGCCATACATCATGGAAGACCCGTCCGTCGTAGAACCACTGCGTCGAGGTAGTGTTCCATACCTTGCCATTCTCAAAATGAACCTCTATGACAGAGCCCTCTGCCTTCGTGATGCCGGTGACCTTTGCCTCGACCCTGTTGCCGTTTTCATCAAGGCTAAGAACTGTATCGCCCTCCTTAACGTCCTGTATCGGGACAGAGCCCCTGGACGTATCAACGGTAGAATCAGCTACGAAGCAGCCGAGACCCTTAATGATACCTTTCTCGATCTCTTTAAGTATTTCCGCAATCGTTTTTTCCGTATCGCCTCCGCCCGCTACTTCATCCAGCTCGTCCTCGCTGAGCTCATCATCCTCCGTCTTTGCTCCTTCAAACGCCTTGAAGAAGGGCTTTCCGCCGTATTCTAATATATCCACGAAATCATCATACGGAATAGCGTCGCCGGTTATGCCCTTTACTGTTTCATAGGCTTCCTCGGGCTTCTTGTTCAGAATGTCTTCAAGCATTGCCTCATCCTTACCGACCGTCTTTGCCAGCTTCAGCAATGCCGCAATATACGGTGCATCCTGTGTGCGGTACTCCTCCAGATCCGCCTGGGTTATCTCAGGCACATACTCCTTAACATCCTTTACGAGATCCTCCGACCATTTCTGGGAATAGATATCATATAAGATACCCAGCTCCTCATAGATCGCGATCCTGATCTCATCAACCACTTCCTGCTTTAACAAAGTTTCTTCCTCCTTTTTTTAATTTCTGACTTACAGTCTAAATGACTACTCCGCTCCTTTTTTAATGTCCTCAGGTTTCCTGACCTGCCGGCGGACTGTCCGAAAATGCTTTGACTCAGGCTCCGTATCCCTCCGCTGCAATTCCGTCAATAAACATGATATTCGTGCCGTCCATAATGAGGTCGTAGACCACCTGCTTTTTTCCTGTCTCAACGATGTCATTTATCTTTGTAGCGCCCTCAAGAGTAACTACGTCGTGGTCTTTATGCTGCCATACATCATGGAAGAGCTTTCCGTCGTAGAACCACTGCGTCGAGGTGGTGTTCCATACCTTGCCGTTTTCAAAATGTACCTCTATGACAGAGCCCTCTCCCCTCGTGGTACCGGTGACCCTTGTTTCGATCCTGTTTCCGTTTTCATCGAGGCTAAAAACTATATCGCCCTCTTTGACGTCCTGGATCGGAACGCAGCCTTTGGGCGTATCCACGCATGAATCCACCGTAAAGCAGTGAAAGAGCGCACCGAGCCCATCCAATACTTTTTCTGCCACTGCTACGATAGTCTTTTCCGTATCACTGTCTATACCGCCCGCTACTTCATCCAGATCGTCCTCGCTGAGTTCATCCTCATCCTTCTTTGCTCCTTCAAACGCCTTGAAGAAGGGCTTTCCGCCGTATTCCAGGATATCCACAAAATCATCATACGGGATAGCGTCGCCGGTTATACTTTTAACCGTCTCGTATGCTTCTTCGGGTTTCTTTTCAAAAAGACTGTTCATTAATGTCTCATCACTTCCGACCTTCTTCCCCAGCTTCAGCAATGCCACAATATACGGTGCATCCTGAGAGCGGTATTCCTCCAGATCCGCCTGAGTGATGCCGGGAACATACTCATTCATTTCCTTTAGCAGCTCATCCGACCATTTCTGGGCATAGATATCATATAAAACACCCAAATCCTCATAGATCGCGATCCTGATCTCATCAACTACTTCCTGCTTTAACATAGTTACTTCCTCCTTCTTTTCCTTAAGATTTTCTTGAAATTATTATGATGTAAGGGTCAAAAGCACCTTGTGACCCTGATATCATTATATTTTACGCGATCTGTCTTATCGCAAGCTCATAGAATCTGCCCTTTTTCTCCATGAGCTCCTGATAGCTTCCCTCCTCAATGACTCTGCCTGCGTCCATCACTATGATCCTGTCGCACCCCTCTATCGTTGAAAGCCGGTGGGCTATGACTATCTTCGTGGCTTCGAGCCCTTTAAGGGTTTCCATGACCTGATTTTGCGTAACGTTGTCCAAGGCGCTCGTCGCCTCGTCAAAAAATATGATCTTAGGCTTGCCGACTATTGCGCGCGCTATCAGTATCCTCTGGGTCTGACCTCCGGAGATCGTACTTCCGCCCTCGCTTATGGGCGTCTGAAGTCCCATGGGCATGGCCTTGATGTCCTTTTCAAGTCCCACCTCCCGTATGACCTCCTCCACACGCTGCCTGCCGCACCCCGGCGAGGTGATGGTTATATTGTCGTAGATACTGCCGCCTATCAGCCCACCGTCCTGAAGCACGACCCCGAATTTCTTCCTGAGCTCCCTCTTATCCAGCTCGTCAATATCCTGACCGTCATAGTATATCCGGCCCACCTGCGGCTTCTCAAAGCCCATCAGGAGCTTAAGCAGGGTGGACTTTCCCGACCCCGACGCGCCGACTATGCCGATATATTCCCCGCTCTTAAAATGCAGGTTGATGCCTTTTAATACCGGCTCATCCCCTTCGTCATAGCTGAAGGAGACATTGTTTACCTCTATATCCCCCTCAAGCTCTCCGGGTACGATGGTATCAGTGCTGTTTTCCGGCAGGGTTTCCAGGATCGGCCGCGCCATCTCATACATGGGCTTGACCTGGTTCACCACAAGGAAATTCTGGGATATCTCGAACATTGCTGCCTGCAGGGAGCCGAAGGCGGAAATAAAGCCCATGAAGCCTCCTATGGTGAGCCCTAAGCCCTTGCGTACCATAAGATAATAAAAGACTATGGAAAACACTATCTGCGCCGCCTCTATGGTCGTGGAGACGATCACCGTCAGCCTCTCCTTTTTGATATTGATCCGCCTTGACCTTGTGAAGAGCTGCAGGTACTTAAGCAGTGCCCGGCTCTCCGAGGAGCTGGTCCTGAGCTTCTCTATCCCCTCCACATACTGGAACATGTCCGAGCTTAAGGTTCTGTCCGTATCCATCTTTTCCTTTTCATGGACCGCCTGCCTTAAGCCTATGGATATCATGAAGCCCACCGATAAGAACAGCATCACAACCGCCCATAACGTAAGCTCCCTTGAATATCCCTCCATCCTGAAAAGGTACATGAATGAAAACAGGGCTGAAAGTACGCTGTTTATAATGCTCTCCGAAAGAATGTTATATATCCCCGAGATATTCATGGCGCGAAGTCCTAAGTCCGCCGCCTCGTATTCCCTGAAAAAGCTTTCGGGAAGTGAAAAAAGCCTGTCAATGGTGGCGCTCTGTACCGCATATTCCATGGAATTCATCGCACGGAACATGGCAAGGTTCTTTACTATGGTAAAGGTGACGTTACCCAGCGCGCAGGTTAATATCACGAAGCCTATCTGCAGAAGGGCTCCGGCATTGCCCAGGGGTATGAACCTGTCATAGACCAGCTCGTTAAGGTAAGGGACCAAAAGACCCGTCAGCGTTCCCAGGATCGTAAGAAGCACCAGCCTTATGATGTCCGAGACATACACCTTCTGCATTCCGAAGAAGACGAGCTTAGGCAGCGTGATCTTTTCGTCGGGAAAGGGGCGGTAGAACATTATCGCCTGCGGACTTAAGTCCTTTGCGAACTCCCTGTCAACCTTTATGAGCGCTCCCCTTCTTGCATCGTATGCCACATACTTTCCGGGTACTGACGGAAACAGGCAATAGGGCCGCCTGGTCTTATCAAAGGCAAGGAAAGCCCCTCCATCCTTTTTGTACCATCCATCCTGCAAAATTATCTCCCGCAGGGTGAAATGCGACACCCTGGCGATATCGTTTATCGTGTAGCCCCTTTTGGCACTCTTTATCACCTTTTCCCTCGGGGCTATATTTATCCTCTCCCTGCCGCAAAGGTAGGCGGCACAGTCATATAACTCGTCCCCTGAGCCGATGTCCGCCCTTTCCTGCCAGGGCGTCCTTTTCTCAAAGACATCCCGTATCAGCTTCAGAGACTGCTCCTTCACAGCCTCTGTGCCCCTCATGGCATTGTAGATATAACCCTCTTCCTTTATGGAATTTACGTTGTAAAGCTCTATGAGCGCCTCTTCAAAGCCCTCGCCGTAGTCTGCGGGAAGCTTAAGAATATCCAAAAATTCCCTTCTTATACTCTCGATATCCGCCTCTTCCGTACCCGAAAGCTCCTCTATTTCAGCGCGCTCAAGCGCCACAAGGCCGAAGCACCAGGCTCCATAATTCTCATCATCGATAAAAAGACCGGGTATCAGCGCCCCTTCCCCGACCTCCGCAAAGAACATCCTGCGCCCGAAGCTCATGTCCTCACTGTCTCCGTCTATCGGCATGATGTACACCAATACCGTCCCCTCAAGTACCCTGTACTTGTTGAGGGAGCTTACGGTCGCTAAGACCTCTCCGCCCTTTATATGAATCGTCGAAATATCCTTATCACCCATCATACTTAACTCTTTACGACGCGCTCTGAACGAGCCGCTTGTAGTGCCCCTCCTGCTGCATGAGCTCATCGTGGCTTCCTCTTTGCACTATCCTTCCCTCCTCCATGACGATTATCTCGTCACAGTCCCGGATCGCAGACAGGCGGTGCGCCACTATGATACAGGTGCAACCCCTCCGCTTTATATTGTTCATGATCTCTTTTTCCACAATAGGATCCAGAGCGCTCGTGGCTTCATCCATGACGAGGATGCTTGGGTTCGTGGCAAGGGCTCTGGCTATCTCAAGCCTCTGTCTCTGTCCTCCTGAAAAATTCTCTCCGCCCTCCGCCACCTTATGGTCATAGGCTCCCGGTCTTGCGGTTATCATGTCATGTATACAGGCATCCTTAGCTGCATTTATCATATCCGTCTCCGGTATATATCTGTTCCACATAGTCAGATTATCCCTTATGCTGCCTGAAAAAAGGCATATCTCCTGGCTTATGGTGGCGATGCTTCCGGCTAAGACCTCCTCTGATATCTTTGCCGCCGGTATCCCGTCAAATAAGAGTTCTCCCGACCACGGCTTATACAGGCCGCTCACTATCTTGGATACGGTGGATTTCCCGCTTCCCGACTCTCCGACAAAGGCGATGGAGGAGCCGCAGGGCAGTTCAAAGCTGAAATTCTCCACAAGCGGGGGCTCTAAAATGGAATAGCCGAAGGAAATATTGTCCAGCTTTACATCCCCTTCAAGCTTGGCAGAGAGCTCCTCCTTTTGCCCCTCATCGAACCGGGGATCCTCTTTGTACCTCATTATGTCCTCGACACGCCTGGCATCCGCCATTGCTGCCTGTATCTTTGTCACAAACTCGGCAAGCGCGTTTATGGGAGCCATGAACGTGCCAAGGAGGCTGTTAAACGCCACCAGCACGCCCTCGGTGATCTCTCCCCGTATGACGAGCATGCCTCCCAGTATCATTATCACTATTGTCGTTACCTGATCGGCCACCTCGGGGATCGCGTCCAGCGCCTCCTGCTGCCTGCCCAGTCTCTGCTCCATTTCTATTGTCCTGGCGTATGACCCCTGAAGCCTCCCCGCATATTCGCTTTCCGTTCCGGAAGCCTTGAGTGAGTCCGATACCAATATGCCTGTGAAAAGGCGGCCCAGCAGCCGGCCTTCATTCTGCTGGAGCTTTAAGGTCATATCTCCCATGGAAGCCGCTCCGAGCTTCATTATAACCAGGTTCAGTATGACTATCCCTAAACCAGCGGCAGTAAGGAGAGGGCTGTATATAAGGAGCAGTATCAGGTAAAAGATGGCTACCATCACGTTTAAGACGGTTTCGGCGACTTCGCCGGTCAGAAATTCGTTTATGGAGATGTTGTTCTCCATGCGCTGAGACAGGTCGCCCGCCGATCTCTGGTCAAAAAAGCTTATGGGCAGCCTGAAAAAATGCGTAAGAAAGCTGTGCGCCGAGCATAAGGTCAGCTTGTTCTGAAGGCGCTGCAGGAGCATCCCCCGGTAATAGGAAAGGGCGCATTTGAAGATGCAGGTAAATACCATGACTACGATGAGCCCGGTGAACCAGTTGTAATTTCCCTCCACTAAGATCCCGTCTATAAAGACCTGTGAAAAGATCGGTACCAAAAGCCCCGGAAACACCAGTAAAAGACCTGTTACGACGAAGGCGGCAAGCTCCTGCTTCTGGTTCTTTAAGTTGCGGCTTATGAAGGACGAAAACCTCTCCTTACCCTTGGACGGCTCAAACTCCGGCGTTTTCTTAAAGGTCAGCACGATCCCCGTATAGCAGTCGTCGATATCCTGAAGGGTGAGCTTCCTCCTGCCCTCGGCGGGGTCATTGATATAGCAGTACTTCCCCTTAACTCCCTCCCATACGACAAAGTGGTTGAAATTCCAATGAATGATACAGGGAACGGGGAGAGTCAGCAGACCGTCCACATCCTTCCTGTAGCCGTGAACCTCCAAGCCAAATCTCTTTCCTGCCCGGAGGAGATTCTTCGCCTTGCTCCCATCCCTGGACACGCCGCACTCTATACGCATCTGCTCTAAGGAGACATATTTGCCGAAATAGCCTAAGATCATTGTGAGCGAAGCTGCACCGCATTCTGTGGCCTCCATCTGATACACCGTAGGAGTTTTAGCATATCTTCGCTCAGCCATTGTCCGTGTTCTCCTCCGCCTGCTTTATGGTCAGCTTTTCCTTGAGATAGGGAACGAGCATGGAGATGGGCTGCTTTTCCTCGATGGAGATATCCGCCGCCACCATGGTACCCTTGACAAGCTCTATCTCATTACCCTTTTTAGAGGACCACCAATAGCCGCTCTCAGTGCTGTCATCCCTTTCAAGCTCCAGGCGCACCTCGACCACCGGCCCGTTTTGCAGGAAGGAATCCACAAGGGATACCACGCCCACCTGATTAGTGATCTCTGCCCGGGAGGTGACGTATTCATCCACATATGCCACGGTTCCCCTCATGTGACCGTACTCCTGCTTGTTAGCTGTGCTGGGATATACGGAGGCGCTCATTCCCTTTTTGATCTTGCGCCCGTCGGCTACAGGCACGTAGCACACCACCACGTTGTCCTCCTGATCTCCGCTTGAAACCCTTGCCACATAGTCTCCCGCGGCGATGACCTGACCTTCCACGATGGAAAGCTCCGTTATCGTACCCTCGAGGGTGGAGCATATGGAATTCTTGGATATTTCCTCGTTGCATTCCCGTATCTCCCGGTCCAGCTGGGTCAGGACGGCGCTCTTCTCCGAATCGAACTGCTCGGCGAGCACAAGGTTGGACTTCCTGATCTCATCCTCCTCACCCTCCATACGCGCCTCTATCTGCAACACCTCATCCTCGAGCTCCCTGACCTGTGAAAGCTCGGTATTATAATCCGAAAGTGCCCGCTCATAGGCGGCGCTGACCTGGGCATTATACGCCTGCATCGATTCATTTTGCACCACCGAGCTGACCTGCTCATTCTTTGCCGCCTCATGCTGCGCACTCATCTGATAGAGGACACTCTCCCACGAGCCTATGCGGTGTGAATACTCCTCGGCTTCGTTCTGGTAATTCTCCCAGTCCTGCTTCGCTTCCTCATATTCTTGCTATAAGGTTTCGTATTCATCTGTTCCCTCTTCGGCTTCTTTATACCTTTTCTTTGCCTTATCGTATTTTTCCTCGGTATTACCGTTCTCGGCATTGAGCTCAAACAGCGCATCCTTTGCGCTATTGAGATTGCTCTGGGCGGTCTCAAGGTTGTTCTGGACTTCCTCATAGGTGAGGTTTGCCTTATTCGTATCCACCGGAAGAAGGGTGAGATAATATTTTACCTCTACCTCTTCAAGAGCGGTCTTCGCGGCTGCCGCCTTTACCCTTTGAGCCTCGAGCTTCCCCTTCCTCGAAGAAAGCAGGTATTCGTCCGAAACGATGGAACTGTCCATGGTATGGTTACTGCTCTTAAGGTTTAGCAGCCCCTTATTATCATCGGTGGCCTTATCCATTACGGAGGTTAAGGTCACATCCTCCACGGCCTGCCTTCTTGCAGTCAGGTCGCTTAACCTGCGCTCCGATTCCTTCGATGATAGCCTCGCTATCACTTCACCCTTATGAACCTGAAGTCCTGTATCGATCTCTATCGTTTCCACAGTCCCTGCCATTTCGGAATAGACTGAATGTATACCGGAGCGGTTCATGAAGATCCCGTTTGCCGAGACATTAAGCGGAAGCGTTCCTATAATTGACCATAACAGAGCCGCCAATATGATCACCGCTGCACCGAGCATCGCAAGCCAGAAGGATGGTGAGACGATGACTATCGCCTTATCCAGCTGCTCAGGCGACGACATCTTTTCCAATGCTGATTTTCTGTATATATCCGCCATTTTGTTCCTTGTCCCGTGGTTTTATAGGCTTAATTATTATATGATGTTGGGGTCAAAACCTGATATCCGGAGCGCCCCTTTCTCATATCCCGAACTGTTTCCGCTACGGACAGCTCATTTTCATGAGTATCCCATAGTCCGACGAGCTGCTCATTGCTCTTAACAGCTCCAACACGATTTGCTGGTTTTTCCTCGGCATCGTCTCCATAATGCTCATCGCTTCCTGCACCAAAGTCACAGAATCACCTCCATTATGTCCCATATCCCACGAAATTCGTAGATTTATTCCGCATGGCTCAATGAATGTTATTTTGGAAAAAGGGATCTCTATTTTTTCGGTGTCTCAATTTCTGTTCCCTTAATCATCGATAACATATGAAGCATTCTTTTAATCACATAATAACTTATTCGTCAGGAATTTTCAATAAGGAGCTGCCTGAAAGTATTTTACTTATTCCTGTAGGGATATGTGATACGGCCTTTCATGGTGTCCGTAGAATATTCCACCCGTACCCTATCGCCGGGCATGATTCTGATGTAATTCATTCTCAGCAGTCCGGAAAGGCGGGCAGCAACGATTTGCCCATCAGTGGTCTGCACCTGCTTACGATGATTTTTTTCTGATGAATCATCTATATATATACGCAGCTCAAAAATGAAGTGGCATTGCTTTGCAAATATTTTTGAAATTTCGGGAATAAAAAGGGAGTGCGTTGAGCACTCCCTCTTGAATACTATATTACAGCTAACTTTGCTCAATACTGTGCCATTTTATCTATGACATCTGAAGCATCTGCTGAATACAGGGCACCGACTGTGCCGTTGGAGGTTACGTTCAGAATGAGCACCGGAGTTCCCTCGTCATCGGTATCCTCCTGGATTGAAAATGTAAGGGAATCCCCTGACTGGTTATCAGTTATGGTCAGCTCGCCGTTTTCCTCGGTAATGCTGCCTGCAAGGAAGGTTGCTTCACCGCCATTTATAATTCCAAGAATACCCACATCCACATTGTCATCCGTAGCAAGATATAACTCCTCACCGGCTTCGGATGCGCCGGCATAGCCAAGGGTTAACTGGCTCTTAAGCTGTGCAATGACATCATCTTCGGCGCCCTCGGTGCCTGATTCCGTCACTGTCATTCCATCCACGATCTTCCCCAGGCTTTCAGCCATCGTTCCCATGGCATCGTTCATGTCCTGGAGATCCTGCTCGCTGCTGAAATCCTCCTCTGTGGCCTCTCCCATCTGATCGATAAGCCCCTTAGCTTCTGTCAGAAGGCTCTCGATGTTCTCATCCTTCGCAATCTTGTCATTCATATACAGCTCTTCAACCTGATTATATAGATCCACAAGAGATGCATAATTATTCTGGAGATCCTGGAAAGTCAGTCCTGAGGATGCCTCCGTTGCTTCTGCCGGCTCCGCCTCTGCGGCCTTCGGTGCAGGTGCCTCCTCTGCCTCCTGCGCAGGCTCCGCCGCTGCGCTTTCCTCTTTCGAACCACAGCCCGCAAGCAAAGATACGACCAGCATACAAGCAAGCATCATTGTTAAAAGCTTCTTTTTCATTATTCTTTCCCTCCTTTGTTTTGTGCCGTAAATTAAGCACCTTTCAACACTTGACATTCTAAAATGTCCCTTAAGAGAAAAATAGTACCCCTATGGCTACCTTGCCTGTTTTTTTGCTACAAATTAAACCGGTTAATTTCCAGCTCCTAATCCTCCACCAGATACCATTCATCATCATACTCATCGTAATAATAAATCTCATCCCCGCCCTCATCATAGTAGCAAAGCATATCCGATTCCTCGTCGTAAAGATAGAGAATGTCATCCTCGTACAGATACCATAATTCCTCCTCGTAGTCATAGATCCAGTCATCTGTACCGCTGTCGGTATCGTCCCGGTACTGATCGCCGTCATCATAATCATAGGCATACTCACAGGAGCCTCCGCTGCTTAAGTTACAGCCATACTCTCCCTCATATGCGCTCCACCCGCCCCAACTGCTCTCGAAGCCTTCAAAATCAAAATATTCATCAGGGGAACCGGCAGTAAAACCTTTAAGCCAGTCAAGATATTCGTCTCCGAAGCCAAGATCCTGATAGACGTTTTTTAACTGCTTATAGAACCAGGGATCGCCGTAGGGCAGGGACACCGCCAAGCCGGTAAGCTCATTTTTGTCCGAGGTATGTCCGTAATATGCAACAGCGGCCTTCAGCGCTGACATCAGAGTTTTGGCCTCATCGCTGTCTTTGTCAACACTTTCGATCAGCGCCAGCATATCAGTGATGTAATAATCCGAAAGCGTAACATTGCTCTCATCCGTTGACCAAAGATCCCAGAAGCTGTGTGCCGCCCGCCCCTTTGACATATGCCTGCGGCTGTAATTCATGTTCAGAAGGGCGGCCTCATTTTTGTAAGCATACTTTTCCCATGCCTCAAACAGCCTCTTTGACTTAGATACGTTAAACAGGCTAACGCAGGCAGAGTCACCCTCCGAACTGTTTTCATTATCCTTAATTATATCATCCACGATATATTTGCCCAAAAGCGGCGTGGGTACCCCCGGGGCTTCCTCAAACCTTTTCATCCATCCGGTATAGC
The DNA here is from genome assembly GCA_017453965.1 of Lachnospiraceae bacterium. Lineage (GTDB taxonomy): Bacteria > Bacillota > Clostridia > Lachnospirales > Lachnospiraceae > NK4A144. The sequence continues at coordinate 12,121 of JAFTEI010000251.1, read as the reverse complement.
TCCAGCCGAGTACGGATTCAAAATCCTCAGACAGGAGGGCATACTTGCAGTAGGGCGCCAAAACGTAGCAGGTCTCCAGATTTGCCATAATGCAGCAATCCATCCCGATTATATCAAAGTGTATATCCTTATTTTCAGAAAAAGCCTCTGCCATTTCCGCAATAGTAAGGCCCTCCTCTTCCGGCTGCCATTCGTCATAACCGAATCCATAGACAGGGCCTCCACCATGGTCCCATAACACGAGCATATATCTGTCGGCAGGAAATTCCTCCTTGCAATATCCGATAAACTCAGACAGAGTATCCGCAGCGGTACAGCTGAGCTGACCCAGCTCATCCCTTAAAAGCAGCAGCTCGCCATCCTTTATCCTATAGGTCTGGGCTGTCTGGGAGGAGATCCCGTAATCGTGCCATTTCTTTGTTCCCATGGTCTGGAGGATCACGTTGACATTCTCCCCGACACCTGATGAGAGCATCTCCGATATATCCCGGGTGGCTTCACCGGCTTTGGTCTCGAGATCGGAACCGTTCATATATATCATAATGGTTGCCGTCTTTGCTCCGGTACCCACCGTTACGGTCTGTATCCCTGTATCCGCTATATCGTTATTATGGTTTTCTTCTCTCTCCTCAGCCCTGTCTGCACTATGGTCTTCTTCCTCTTCAGTTTCCGCCTCATACGCCTCCGAGGTTTCCGCCCTTGTTGCTTCCGGCAGCTCCTCTTCGTCCCCGTCGGGCAGGAGCAGAATGAGAATAAAAAGAAGACCCATTACAGCAAAAAAGCCTACTATGATATTCTTAAGCTTTACCATTTTCCCGAATTCTCCGGTGTTTTAAGGTGGCCCATTTCCGGGTTCCTCCGCTCCGTCTCATTGTTTTTCGTGCGTGTAATTTCATTATATTCATGCCATCCTTTTCCGTATAGTACCCTCATGGCTACTTCGTATGGTTTGTGGTCAGACGGATCTCCAAATTACAGTGGTTGCTTTTGGGAATCGGAGGATATACAATGTATACACCCAATAATGTTAAGTGTCTTATGATGACCAGACATACAAAAGGAGGTATTTTTATGCAGGCTCAGGTTAGAAATTCTTGCCTTTTAAAACCTGCAACATATTCCAGTAGTTCTGAACGATCTCCAAAAAAATATTCTTTTCCTTCTCCTGCAAAGCTTAATCTGTTTACCTGCTTGATTATGTCATACCCTACTACATTTGATGTAACTGCCTCATCAAATGTGATCCATACGGCTTGTTTACCTATATCTATAGTCCCAAAAGCAAATTTTTCAACCTCAAATTTGCGTTCCTCCCTCGGCATATTCTCCCAAAATACAGCAGTTTACCCCATCATCAGCCAGTTTGTCAGACAATCCGCACAACTCATTGAATGTATCTGCGTCATCACTTACTGCATATAAATGTCCGCGTATATCATTCAAGTCGGTAAAATCAGTCAGAATGTACTTGCATTTTGGATAACGGCTCTCTATTTCTTTCGGTGTCTCAATTTCTTTTCCCTTAATCATCGATAACATATGAAGCCTCCTTTCAACCACACAATAACCTATTTACCAGGCATTTTCAATAAAACTGTGATGAAAGTATATCAAATATTTTATGCCACATTTGTAAATCTCAGCCTCTCGAGTTGTTCCACTCAAACGTCGCCCAGCGGTTGTTCATCTTCGGCAGGAGCAGGGCGAAGAGCTTTCCGCGGATGCTGTACTTTTTCATGACCTCATTGAAGCTATGCTCCTCCACCAGGCGGAAGTCCTTTACCAGATCCGCTATCTCCTGCCCCGTGTCAGTTCCCGACATAAAGTGAGCCTTGGTGCTCTTCACCGTGTCATGGTACTTTTCGTTCTTCATCATGAGCTTGCTGTTCTGCTCGGCTATAAGGGTGCCTCCTTCGGGGAAATTATCCTTCAAAAGCTGTAAAAAGGTGCGTATCTGTTCCATGGTCAGATACATAAAAAGCCCTTCCGCAATGATCACCGGCTTTGAGTTTCTCCCTTCAAGGGCCGCCTTGACCTCCCCGCACCACTTCCCGTCCAGTGCATCCCCGGCTATCATCGTTACTCTCTCCTTTTCGGGAAAAGCCTTTTTCCGCGCGGCGATAGCATCCGGCAAATCCAGATCGAACCACCGGATCTTTCCGTTGTCCACTCTGGAAAACCTGTCGTCGAAGCCGACTCCCACATTGACTACAACTGTGTCGGGAGCATTGCTGATGATAATTTTAAGCTGCTCATCCAGCATTATGGTTCTCGCCACAATACCCTCATGGGACAAAAACCTGTCATATTGCTCTGTCTCTATGTCCAGGTTCTTAAGTATCTCCACGGATTTCATATCCCTTATCCGCGCGTTGTCCCTCCTGGTCTCATTTGCCTTTATCACCAGCGGTATAAGCGCCGTCATCTGTACATCACCTAAGGTCAGTTCCATATTGTATCCCTCCTTGTATTCTACATAGTGCCCTGACACAAGCCGAAATGTGGTGTGTCAGGCTTTATTGTGTTAGCTTATGCTAACAATATATCACTTTCCATGAAGGGTTTCAATATGTTTTAATCAAAAAGAGGGAGTGCTCTCCAGCACCCCCTCCCGGGAGCCTGTCCAAAAACCAATTTACCCAATCTGCACGCCCCCGCTTATATATCGAATACCTTTGACCGGGTGCCTTCTTCGATATAGGCCCCATAATCCACGACAAACTGTGCGAGCCGGAGGCAGCATTCCGCCGAAGACTCCCCCGTCTCCTCCGACAGGCATTTTAACAACGCTTCATCGTCTGTGATGCCCTCTTCCATTTTTCTTACGATCGCTTCATCGGCCTTAGCTACTGCGCTTTGCTTTTCCCCAATGCGCAGCCACAGCCCGTCCTTACGCTCGACAATTACATCGCTCTTCCATTTCATGCCCGTTTCACCTCGCTTCAGCTCCCCGATAGACAAGCCCGAGCTGCGCTGCCATCCGCTCGGCCTCCGCTCTGTTTTTTACATCCAGCTTCTTATAAATGTTTCTGTTATGCTTTTTCAGGCCGTCATAGCTTATCTTCAGCTCCCTGCATATTTCGTCCATGGTCATGCCCGCACAAAGCATGGACAGCACCTGTGCCTCCCTGCTCGTGAGGGATACCGTTTTCTTTGGGATAAACCGCATGTAATCAGGATAGCTTGCGGCCACCTTTGCACATTCACGGCAGACCTCGTAAAAATAGTCGCCATCTATATCTGAAACAGCTTTATGAGCCTCTGCCTCTTTAAGCAGCGGCAGCAAGGCCGCGCCCTCAAGGGCAAAAAGCTTTACAAAATGGAACTCAGCGCCCTTGCAAAGCGCCCTGATGAGGCAGTCTTTATAATGTTCATCGCCGAGGCGGTACAGGATGATCGACTTTAAAGCCACCGTCTCCATCCAGCAGAAATGCCTCTCATAAGATAAAAAATAGCTCTCCATAAATAATGCAAGGTCAAAGGCCTCATCCAGCCGGTTTTCAGCGATCAGACAGCGCAGCTTTACAAGCTGCCTGTACCTGTCAAAGCTGCAGAAAAATGTCCTTGCATCGGGCGTCTCTTCGATAAAGCTCCTTATAACATCCCCTGCCCCGGAAAAAAGCGCTATCCAGGTATGCAGGGCATTAAGATTTTGCAGCAGCTGAGCCGCACCCTCATTGACAGCCTTCTCATGAAAGGCCTCATACACACGCTTTGCGGAGGGAAGCTGCCCTTCGATAAGGTGCTGCCTTATCTGTATTCCCACAGACACAAAGCACATTTCTATCCTGCCTCCGTAGGCTGCGGCCACAAAACCGTTGTTGCACCTCGTCATCACTTCATAGGTGGACATCGTACCCTTCTCAAAACCGCTCTCGGCCAGGGCAATGGTCACGAGCCCTTTGCCGTAGCCTCCAAGAATAGCCTCCAGGGGCTTTCCCATAAATTTTGCGATCTGTATATCATTTTTGGACCATTCCGAAAAATCGAGGCCGCCGTTCATTATGGACGGAAGGTTGCCTGTCGCGCAGAATTCCGGCAGGGCGATGTCGCCTTTTTTAAGCAGGGTAAAAACATTCCTCATGGTGCGAAGGATGCCCTTTGTACCCTTGTGGGGCAGGGCTATATCGAGGTATGCCAGCCAGGTATTCCCCTCTCTCCTGCGTTCCCTGCTGTTATTTTTATCCTGACAGAATTTCTCCAGCTCTTTATACCACTTTTCCGAATCCTCCGGCATCAGGATCAGGTCATACATCATACTCATTCCCGCCATGAGCACCGGAAATTCCCTGACCATATCCTCGGGAAGCGCAAGATAATACTCCCTTGCCTCCACGTAATGCCCCAGCCCCGGATGCACGCTGACATTTCGTATCAAAAGCTCCTTGATGCGCTGCGTCGCTGCCGCCTTTTTGTAATATTTAAGCGCGTTGACAATATCCCCGGTCATTTCATAGTAATCGGCCGCCCTGCGGTAATTCTCGACAACAGCCTCCTTTGACCAGGATACACCCTGCTTCCACCGGTAATATCCGCGGGTTTCGGGCCGTATGGAATAGTGCCCCTCACTCTTTATTTCAAGCTGGCTCATTGACCTTAAGCAATATTCGATTATTTCGCCTATGCGTTTATTGCGGGTAAGGTACTCTGCCATTTCCAGAGTAAACTCATCGTACTGGCATACGCATAAGGCAAAGAAAATGAACTCCTCCGACCACTTCCCGCTGACATAGCCGTCCCACAAGTGGTACATATCCAGCCAGACAGCCGCCTTTAAGTCCTCGGAATATCTTGTGCCGTCTTCCATTCTCGACGCATAGCATTGAAGCGCACGCACATATCCCTGCGAGGCCTCCGTAATCGGCGCAACATCGTCCGGATGCAGGCAGATCCCGCTCTCCTTAAGGAATTCGTCCACTTCCTTTTCTTCAAAAGCAAAATCATTCTCCCTTATCCTTACAAAGCCAAGATCCAGATCTTCGCCGGCAAGGTATAAGGGCACCGAGCCCCTCGTGAGCATAACTACCTGTATGCCTGAGGTGTGGAGCAGGCTTTTCAGGAAGCGTACGGAAGCCTCCTCATAAAGCCACTGCATATCCTCAATAATTACAACGCTTCCCCTGTAGTCATCCAGCAAAGCCCTGTTACGGATGTTTCCGTCCTCGCAGCGGAGTATCAGCGGATTTTTTCTGCGGTAAAAGTACGTGGCCGCGGCAGTTTTTCCCCAGCCGGTGGCCGCGGTCATAATGACCGGAGAGAATAGTTGTTCGGCCTTTTTAAGCTTTTCGTACACCTTCGGAATTTTAATGTAACCCATTGCCGGGTTCCTCCGATCAGTCGCATTTTCGTGTGAATAAATTTATTATACGATGTTTGGGTTAAACCCGTATAGTACCCCCATGGCTACTTCTTATGGTTTTGTGATTATTATGTGCAAACAAAGATTTGGAGTTTAAAATGATTTCATTACGTGGTCCTGGGCTTAAAATTTTTGCCGGGATAAAAGAGGGCTCTGAATACATCTTGTCTTTAAAGATGCAACAGAACCCTCTGTATCTCATACTGACTCACGATCCAGTCGTAAGCATCAACAGGTACCATTACTGAAACACCGTCCGTTCATGACAGGTCCTTTTCGCCATAACGCATCACCTGCCCCGGTTGGGGAACGGCAATCGAATGCAGAAACGACGAGACCTTGGGCTCTGTCGCATAAAAACTGATCGTAGCATTCGAGCCGAAGCGGGCCACTATCACATTCAGCCATTCTGTCAGCAGATCTATAACCACAAGCGTCAATTCCTCAAAAGAGAGCAATAGCTGCACCGCCACCATCGGCTTTGGGGCTTCATCGGCCGAGCATAAAATTACCGCACTCGGTACACCACCTTCTAAAGCTATTAAGGAAAGCTCCTCGTCGGTATCCTCCGGCAGCAATAAGAGCATCCTCCATCTTGCCTCCGGGCTTATAAAACGAGCTTTTATTGACAGCCTCCTCCATGCCGTTTCTTGCTATCAGATATTGAGACAGCTCAAAGTTACTCTCATCGCTCGTCATGGACTCATAGTTTTCCTTGTCAAGAATAAGCTCGTCCTTCAGTTCTTCCGGAATCTCTTTTTTATTCACCAGCACATTCTCTACTGCAAGCATATCCTCCGAATCCACCAGTGCGTCCAGGACAGTGCTGCCGGCAGAGACAGCATTCTCAAACAGATATGAATATCCTATGATCACTTCCATCCTGGCTTGCATTGTCAGAAATTCCTCTTCATTCAGGATGCCCAGCAGGTACATCGATGCGGGGAGGCCCTGCACCTCTGTCATAACCTGCAGGAACTGGTCGATCTCTGCGAATTTATCGGAAAGGTCCGATATTTCATTAAATTCCAGCTTTTTAAGATCGAATTCGTTGAAGTATTTCAACAGCTCCTTGTTAGCATCTTTCAGGCGATTTGCTTTTTCCTCTTTCTTCTCTTTCTCCTTCTCTTTCTCCGGCTTATAGTTGTACAGCTCCAGAAAAGCCTTGTACTTCTTTACCTTTTCTGTTTCCGACATGTTACTAAAGAGAAACAGCACCGCATTTGCTCTGCGTTCAGCATTGATCTCGTTCCCATGGTCTGTCAAAAATTTATTGACATTTTCACTATGCTCTTCCCGGCTCTCATAGATGGTGGAAGGATCTGCCTTTTCCGCCAGTTCAAACTTCCTGGCAAAATCCTTCTCGATCTTTTGCAGCAGCGCATCTGGGATCTTTTTCCCCCGATGCAGTATGCCATAATATTTTTGGATCTGCTGCTGGCGCAGCGCCTTGTTATCTTTCAGTACCTTCCAGTGCTTCGGATATGTCTTATAAGCAAATTCCCTGGCAACATCCTTGATATGCGCAGCCGAGCCCTTATCCCTGGTGACATTCTGGGCATGCAGCTTCAGCCTGTTTTTCATGCTGCCCCGGAAATGCTCAATCCCGTCTTTTTTCAAAGTGGTGATCTTCTGTTCATCGGCATACATCCCATCCATATCTTCATGTTAAGTACCCGAAACCGGGTGTTCTTCATTCACCTTCTTCCGGTATGCGTCAAGGAACGACTCCGGATTATCCCCCCGCCGGAAACGCTCGCTCCTGCCCTTTTTATCAAGCATCCTGAGATTGTACGCAGCGGAAAAGTATTTATATTTTTCAATATCCTCATTCGCCGATTCCCTCGAATAAAAATAGGCACCGTGAACGATCCTGTCCGCTTGTTCTGCGGTCATTCCCGCAAAGAGTTCCAGCTCAGTATCGCTGTACTCCCCGACCGAATCCCTATCCCTCAAAGCGTATTTTTCACTTGACAGGAGCATAAGCTTGTTCAGGGTTCTCTCCATTGAAGCCTGAATCAGCTTGGCCCTGGCTTGCGCTTCGTTGATGAGATGGGGATTGAGCGGTTTTTTCAGTAAGCCTCGGTCGATAAGATCCCGATAGTTTTCAAACTGCTTGTCCATTTGTGACGCGAATTGACCTATCATCATGCGTTCGGACGCATTTTTCAGAAAGTCGTCGCTGTTTTTATATTTCAGCTTGCTGATATCGTAATTCAGGAAGATATCCATCATCTTCTCAATCTCAAGGGCTTTCCTCTCTGCCTGCTCTTTTGTCGCTTCATCGTTGGAAATGAGCAGATTGTCCGCGGTGTCCAACATGTCAATGACAGAACCCCCCGTGAAGGTGTTCAGCCATATAGCAGCCTTGACATTAGTCTCTTCTTCCGTAATCACATGCCCAAAAAGATCCTCATGATAATAATGTCCCATCCCCATAATTTGCCCTGTGAGCATTTTTTTCATACTGGATTCGTAGGCTCTGAAGTTGTTAAAGATCTTATTCGCCTTCTCAACGCGCTTGATCTTCCTGGCATATTCCTTTTTCGCTTTTTTAAGCTCCTTGTTGCTCATCGCTGCGTCGGCATGAATTGCAGCATATTCGTCCTGGATCTTTTCTATTTCTCCGGAAGTGAGGGGCTGCTCGGGTATTTTTTTCTCCGCCAGACCCGCCTGCTTTTCCGCTTCTATGCGCTCCTGCAGGTTTTCCGGCGTAATCGTCTCCTCCGCTTCCTTATTGAGGAGCTGATCCATCTGCGCATACTGCAGGTAGAAATTCTCTGTCTGCTGTATGTTATCCCGCTGTTGCTGGACGTACTCCTGCCGTTTTTTTAATAACAATTCCCCATTTTCTTCCATAACTGCTTCCTCCTGAGTTATTACTTCACGCTCTCCTGATAAGCCGCAATTCTCTTTGCCACGTTGTCAGGTGCCCCTGCCGCTGTCATAGTAATCTTCTTCATATCAAGTTACGCTCCTTTTTATTTATAATGATTTATATTCCCTAAGGAACAATTTCTGCGCACCAAAACGGAATAATATCAGTTTTATCTACACACTTGCCTTTCTCAAACGCGGCAATCTTAGTAAAAGAATAGGTATTGTCAAACAATATTGTCCGGTCACAAATTGGCAGAACAACCTTAAGATTAGCCAATGATTCCGAATATCTTCTTTCTATATCCTCTTCCGGAATCCCATGCCCTCCGTTTTGTACCCTCTCCCTTACACGTTCCTTGGCAATCTCAACGTTGTCAACACCAACATAATACAGTATTACCTGATATCCCAGTTTATGTGCTTTATTAATATTGCATATTACTGATTTTCCGCAAAGTGTCGTCTCCTGATTAAATGAGATTCCCCTGTCAAAATAATCCTTTAACATTCTGACAGCCATCATCCCCGCACGAGATACATCCTTCGAATCTTTCCATGATCCGAAGCTACGCACGATCTCATCCATATTAATCCGCGGGATTTCTCGATAGTATCTGTCAGTTTGATATAAAGTAGTTTTGCCCGCCCCGTTTACTCCGGCAAACAATATATACTTCTTCAACTAAAACCTCATTTCTGCTATGGCTTTCTTCTGTTTTTGCTGTAAAATATAGTCCATCACTTTCCTTATAAAATCTTTCTCATCACTATCCGAGATTTCTACAACAAGTTCATTCGCCTCTTCGAGATTTATATCTTTACAGGTTTCATAAAGGGCGTGTAGTGCTTCCGCTTTAGACATAATGAATTCCCTCCCTGACTTTGACAAACATTTTACCATATCTATAGTGAACGACAAGTTTTTAATGTCGTTCACTATAAATTATCTTTAAATAGGCATTTTACAATCAAGCAGATACTTCCCTGGTTGGGAGCGTAAGGGTCAGGGTTATGGCTGCGGCGCCTATCGCAAATGCGATCCAGTCCCACATACAGGTGCCCAGTATCAGCTCCCGATCCGCTATAGTGGTAAGCGCTGCCTCGATCTGCTCCCTTCAGGCCATCCGAAAACGGTTGATAAATCCACTTTCGGATGTTATAATAAAACCGTAAACGGTTCTGTTTTGGAGGTGAGCATGAATATCGAGGATATGAAAAGAAGAAAGGAACAGCTCGGTTACTCAAATGAAAGGCTTTCGGAGCTTTCGGGAGTTCCGCTTGGTACACTGCAGAAGATTTTTTCGGGGCAGACAAGATCTCCCAGATATGACACTCTGGAGTCACTTCACAAAACCCTTTTCGGTATGGCTGATGATGTGCTTGTGGTAGCTGAAGATGCCCCGGTTTATCAGCCTGAACGCAGGGAGGATGACATAAAGGAGCCGGATCAGCCAAAGACCATAGCTGATTATCTGGCTCTTCCGGAGGATGTCAGGGTTGAGCTTATCGACGGTAAATTCTATGATATGGCATCCCCGGCTTCCATACACCAGTATTTTGCAGGGCAGATTTATCATCAGCTTTGTTCTTATGTTGCGGATAAAGGAGGTGACTGTCTACCCTTCATTTCCCCTATGGATGTACAGCTTGACTGCGATGACCGGACGATAGTGCAGCCGGATGTTTTCGTGCTCTGTGACAGAAAAAAGATCAAAAAGAATGGGATAACCGGCGCTCCCGATTTTGTGGCAGAGGTAGTGTCCCCGGATTATGTGGTAAAGGATGTCCTGATCAAGATGAATAAATACAGAAACGCCGGTGTCAGGGAATACTGGATCATCTTTCCCCTGGAAAAAATGATTATGGTCTACAATTTTGAAAGATCCGATCTGCCGGATGAGTACAGCTTTGAGGACCGGGTTCCCGTAGCGATCTGGAGCGGGCAGTGTCAGGTGGATTTTTCAAGGATATACAGGGATGCGGATTTCCTGTATGAGGCAGGGGAATAGGAGGCTTTTCACAATGATCAGGGTCAGGAATAGTATCTGTTTTTTGACCAATGAGATCAGGCTTGAATCGTTTCGACTCATATCATGAGCAAGGCGGAGAAGCTTTGTGACAGAATCGGCGTGATCATAAACGGAAAAAAGGTCGGCGGAGGTGCTGCTATCGGAATCATAGCACTTACAAGTTGATAAAAAATGGAAGTTCAGAAACGAAAAAAACAGCTGCAGGCGCAAAGAGAGCAGGCCGCCATGAGGGCGGCGATAAAAAGGGAAAAATATTTTTTCATAATCATCCTCCTGATATTGCATGCTGCCAGGGTCAAAAAATCTCTCAAGCCCGGCACCATATGTATTTTTATGCACGAAAATGTAAGGGGACAGACTAGTCCCGTCCCAGCAGGAGGCTTTTCAATTATTCAGACGGACTTTTTCTGAGACAGGGGTTTCCTGCAGAAGATAAATAGAAAAAAGACTTACAATTACTAAAATAAAGACAGCGGGGATGAGCCCGGCGGCTGCCGGACCTGTCCCGCCGCTTATCTGGTGAAGCGTATTCTCGCAGTGCTGTATGCTCTCGCAGATCGGGCAGTCCTCTCCGGTGCAGTCATGCCCTGTTTCCGCAGAGATAAAAAAAGCGGAAAACAGCATAATGAACAAAAGCAGCATCGCCAGCACGCCTGCTGCCGCTCTCTTATTGCCGCAGAGGCTGTGATAGAAGCTTATCCGATAAGTCACCGCTGTTTCCCTCCTTCCTTTGATCTGAATCCTTAAACGTCAGACAAATCTGCCGTTTACTATATAATTCACTTTGCGTTTAGTCAAGGCTAACAGCTAACGTCCCACGCCTCACAATGCCGCCATATATAGCGGCGCTGTTATTATTCCATCGTCGCTGACGCCGATATTTTCGTCGGCAAACTTATATGCATAAGGGATAGCCTTGTTCTTTTTCATTACCGCACGCAGGGAGGCGGCTCCGGCGCTGCCGCTCTTGACCTCAATGGGAAGGACCTCTCCATCTTTTTGAATTATAAGATCCAGCTCCCGCTTATTCGTGTCATTCTTATAAAAATACAGGGTATAGCCCTTTTTATACAGAGCATCCGCCACCGCGCATTCATAAAGTCCCCCTTTGGTATTTCCCGAAAGGGTGTTCTCAACTATATGCTGCTTTAACGAAAAATCCTTCATCGCCACCAGCAGCGAAAGGTCGGTGGTATAGGCCCTGAAAAAGTCGTCCCGGGCGTAATCATCCAGATCATAGCGGATGTCAGTCACAAGCCTGCAAAGATGGGCAATATCCGCCCTGATCAGCCATTCTATGCTCGAATAATACTTTTGAGCCCTGGCACCGCGCTCGATCTCCTTATATTGAAATTTGTGGTTTTCCTTGTCCAGCAGCTGTTTTCCCAGGCTCAGATAACACTTTTCCGCCTTTACCTTTTCCCCGGCGGTGGCATAGTGAGCAATATCATATTGATAACCCTGCAGGAGATTGCGCTGGACAGCATCGACCGTCCGAAAATCCTTTGTGTCAAAATATGTTTGAACAGCCTCCGGCATTCCCCCGATGGCTATATATGTCCTGTAATACTCCATCATCAATATTTTGGAAAATTACTACCTCATGCTTCGGGCTGTTCCGAATCTCTGCCCGCAACCTTCCATAAGGACCTGACGAACATATCCAGAAAGCTCTGCATATTCTCCTCACGGTAGGCGCGTTTCAGGTAGTCAAGCGCGAGAATGATGCCGCCATCCGCCTCATTGAGACAGATACTCGCATTTACGTCTATGTCTCCTTCCTGTCCCTCTGCCAGCTCCTGCGCATCTTCATAGAAGCCCTCCTCATCCGGGGCATCCATCAGATCAGCCT
>JAFTEI010000250.1 GCA_017453965.1 Lachnospiraceae bacterium | reverse complement strand
GTATAAACTAGAGTAGTATGATTGCGCCTAGTGCACTGACACGATTATGAATGCGGCAGGACACTTTTTCGGGCGTAGAAAAGGTCTGAAATGGTTTATGGTTAAGGAAGAAAAGGTCTTAAGTAAAGTAATGCATCCGGTCATAGGCATACTGGCAGGAAGCTTTCATTCAGATTTCTCAAGGACGATAGTCACCGCCATAACAAAGCTGCTTCAGGCAAAGGGCGCCGAGGTGCACCTCTATCTCGGCATGGATGTTGCGCGCTATCTCGAGGGCTATTCAGAGCAGGAGGATGCCATGAGCCTCCAGTATTTCTCACTCTTCGCCTACAGTAATTATGACGATCTCGACCTTCTGATAATTTCAAGCGATACAATTTATGCTGCCGAATACGGCATAGAGCTCGAGGACTTCTTAAAGAAGCTTCCCGATGTGCCGAAGGTGGTCATCGGGGAATATTTTGAAAACGGGGCCGACATCGGAGTCATGATCGACCAGTTCGACGGAGTCAAGAGCATGGTGGATCACCTCATAGAGGTTCACGGCTGCAAGAGGATAGGGTTTTTAACCGGGCCGAAAAATATCCCCAACGCCAAGACCAGGCTCGCCGCCTACCGCGCCTCCCTCAAAGAGCACGGTATCGAATACGACGAGAGCCTCGTGGAATACGGGAATTTTACCACCCTCTGCGACACCCAGGCCGAGCGCCTTTTGGAGAAGCGGCCCGAGGCGGTGGCTACGGCGAACGACGAGATGGCGGTGGCCATATACCGGGCAGCCAGGAAGCTGGGCTTAAAGATAGGAGAGGACCTCCTGGTCACGGGCTACGACGACATACCCGTGGCGGGGATAATGGATCCGCCCCTCACTACGATGAGGCAGGACTACGACAGGATGGCCCAGACGGCCGTGGACAAGGCCTGGGAGCTCCTGGAAAACGGCAGGGCAAAGCCGGCGGTCGTAGAGGCCGACAGGGTCATAAGGGGGTCCTGCGGCTGCAACAGGGAAAAGGCTGTGCTTCCGGCCCAGGAGGAGGACAGGGCCGAACAGGAATTCTCCGCCTATGAGGAGCTTAAGAAAAGGGAGATAAGGGAGATGAAGGCGACCCTGCTTTTAAGGAGCCTTCTCGTACAGCCCATAACCATGAAGGACTTTATCAACAGGCTTTCGACGGGACTTTCCAACTTCGGAGTCGAGGAAGCCATGTTCACCCTCCTCGATGAGCCAATAGCTATCGACAAGGAAGAGAAGATGTTCATGGCCGAGTCCCAGAATATAGTCATGGTTCAAAATTCAGGGGGAAAGCATGTATATGACCTGAGCGGGGCGCCGAAGCTCTATTCCGCCCGCAAGAGGGAGACGCGGGGAGCCAGGAGGCAAGTGCCCCATGTGTTCCAGGGGAAGGTCTGGAGCACCTACATACTTTTCCACGACAATATACAGTACGGGAGCTGGAACGTGAAAATGGAGCTTTCGGACTTCATGTTCTATTATACGGTATCCCTGGAGATAGGCTCGGCCTTAAGATACCTGTATCTGGCCCTCGAGCAGCAAAAGACCCAGGAGAAGCTCGAGCAGCAAAATCTGATCCTCGACTATTCAGCAAGCCACGATATGCTGACCGGGCTCCTAAACCGCACCGGGGTAATAAGGAAGATCGCGGAATACATCGAGGCCAGGCCATACGGGAGCCGCTTCGCCGCGGTCATGCTCGACCTCGACCACTTAAAGCAGATAAACGATACCTTCGGCCACAGCGAGGGGGATTACGCGATCAGGGCGGCTGCGGATATAGCCCTGTGGTCCATGCCCGAGGGGTCGCCCGTAGGCAGGACCGGCGGAGATGAATTCATGGGGCTTTTCAGCGTCGGGGAGGACTTCGACGAGGCTGAGTTCAAAGCCCATATAAAGAAGCTCTGCGCGGAGGAGAACGAGACTAACGGAAAGCTCTATTACGTGGATATATCCATGGGCTGCTATGTCTTTACAAGGCAGGCGAATACGAGTCCGATGGAGTGCTTTAAGGAGGCCGACATGAAGCTCTACGAGGCCAAGAAAAACAGGCGGGAAAATGTAGTCAGAGAACAGCTTTCCGGAAGTGAAGGAAGTGAGGAAATGCCATGAGATGTTCTTACGAGCAGTGGCTTGAATGGTTCATAAGGGACCACAAGATAGATATAGCGGATACGATAGTCGATGAGATCATTGGCGGACAGATCTGCAAGATGACGGTCAACGAATTTTTCAACAAGACCTACGGCATGACAAAGATGCAGCAGGAGGAGATAATGGAGGCGCTTTCGGTGCGGTCCCTGACAGGGGAGCCCATAAGGGAGTACCTAAGGAAGCGCTGCATAGAAATGATAGAGCATGAGCAGAGCAAGACGATAAATAAGCCCACACACTTCTGGGAGGAGTAAGGAGTAAGCCTGGAGGTTATAGGGCCGTAAGGGGCGGCGGAAAGGAATAGAAGAAAATGAGCGAAATACAGGTGATCGCGGTAACAGAGGATCAGTATGAAAACGCATCGGTAATGATGCTGCCGGAGGTAGCGGAGCTTCTGAAAGAGGGAAGGCCGATGACGGTACTCTCCGCCGTAATGGACAATGTGGCGGTAGGTGTCCTGGCGGGCCTGGTTGACACCGAGACCCAGAGCTTTGTCATAACCTCCCTGTACGTGCATCCGGATTACAGGTTTAATGGAGCCGGAAGGGCCCTTATCTGGAAGCTCGAGGATATTTTGGACGAGATGGATGAGCATCTGATCATAAAGGCGGAATACACCATGCAGTCTGTGCAGAATATGTTCCTGCAGCCCTTTTTCACGAAGATGGGCTTCCGGCAGGAGCAGGCGCAATTCCCGGCATATTATATGACGGATATAGGGGATATAGTTGTAAGCAACAAAGCCGGGGAAGGCCAGAATGGGGATATACATTCCTTTGAGAATGTGCCCGACACGCTTTTGAAGGCCGCCGCCAACAGGAGCATAAACGAGGGGCTGGTGCTGCCGGAGGGGGGACTGACCTCGAATAATATTGACGGGGAGACCAGCTACTGCGTCCTGGATGACGAAAGCGTAGATGCCTATCTGGCGGTGGAAAATGTGGATGAGGAGCTGCTGAAGATCCCGGCGCTGTGGTCATCGCTGCAAAATCCCAAGGAGATGATAAAGATGATCGAGTGCTCGTTTAAGGGGCTTAAGGGGAAGTATCCGCCGAATATGAAGACGGCGATGCTGGCGACCAATGCCACCGCCTATAAGCTCATTCAGTATTTGTTTAAAAGGGCTGAGCCGGTAACGTACAGCTTCGTAAAGATGTAAACTGCCAAGGCACAGCAACACTGCGTATTATTTAATGAATATATTATGCTCGGGGCAATGTGTGCCTCTGTAAAAAAGGAGAAAAACAATGGCTGAAGGCGATAACGAAGTACGGATCCAGAGAACTAATACTCAAACCAACATCACCAGAAATATCCAACTCGAGAAAAACAAGCTTGAACAGCAGCCCAGGGAATTTGCCGGCAAGCTGCTCAACAGCCATCAGAGGCTGGAGGATATGAGCAATAAGGAAAGGTTCGTACAGGTCGGCGATCAGGACTACTACGAGCATATCTTCGAGACCTCGAAGGATGAGAACCTGAAGCTTAAGATAAAGACCGAGGAGGTGGCCGAGGGCGACTGGGCAGTCATAAACTGGCCTACCGCAAAGGTATTCAAGCAGAGACTCGCCGTCGCCACCCGTGAGAGCAAGTGGTCCTCGAGGGAGGAGAGGGCCATTTCAACGGCGAAAAAGACCTTTAAGAACGCAGACGTATGCACAGTCCGTGAAAAGGAGGCAATGACCAACTATGTGAATAATTTCGTAAACGGAGGGGATCAGGGAGTGGAAGGAGAGGATGTAGCCGGGGATCCCACCCTTATGGAATACGTAAGGTCCATAAACGATTTTGAGATAAATGAGGAGATACTGACCGACGACTATATGTCGAAGCATATAGCCGAGCTCTATGAGCTTAAGAGAAAGCTCGATATGTTTAATGATCTGCAGAACCAGTACCCCAACTTTTTTGCGAGTCTGTCCGATGAGGCAAAGATGAAGCTCAATTTCAGGGTCAATCTGGCGCAGGACTTAGGCGAGGTCATAGATACCCACCTCAAGCTTCACGGAGTCAATGTCGACCTCGAGGAGGGGACGGTCACCCTGATGACAGAGAGCGACAATAAGTCTGTCCGCGAGGCCAGGAGGACGGAGCGCAAGACCAATTTCGAAACGGCGAGAAACTCTTTCTTTAACAAATACATAAATGACGAGCAGGTAAATATCGCAAAGAGCTATACCGAGGACAAGGTCTCCGACAGCCATAAGGCAATGGAAGCCATAGTTATCCAGACGGAGGAAAAGGAAGACTATAATGAGCTCTTCGGGGCCGAGCTCACTACTGCCATGAATGAGATACAAAAGGCTTATAGCGTAAGAGATGAGCTTATTGCAAAGCAGAAGGAGTACCTCGAGCAGCTGAGCAGAGCCCGGGGAGATATGAAAAAGGGGACTCTTAAGAACAACATAATGAGGCTCAACAGAAGGATACAGATAGTGAACCAGCATGCGGGCTATTACAGGGAATTCATAGACCTTGTAACCGGAAAGCGGGCCACGGTATCCAAACAGACCGCGGACTTCTTAAACGGAGAGGGGCATAAGGACATGATGGAGATAATCTCCTTCAAGGCCCTGGGCGACTGCGTTGAGGAGACTATTGTGGCAAACGACAGGGTGAAGGCTCTGAATCGCATAGAGGAGCTCAGGAAGGACAATTCTCCTGAGGCAAATCAGGAAAGGCAGAAGCTTGAGAATGATCTGGCTCACAATCTGACATACATTAAGATGCCGGCGGCTGCCTTTATAGCCAAATACAGGGAGTACAGACAAGCCAAGAGCGATGCCGCCCAGATAAAAGAGTACATGAAGATGGCTGAACAGAACAGGGATGAGGTCTTTGAAAAGGCAAGGGAGCAGGCTGAAGAGTATAATAAAGACGCAAAAGCTCCGATCCTTCAAAGGCATAACGACAGGATATCCATGTCTGTGAGCGATCCCTTGAAAAAATGGAAGAACCTTGAGAATTTCACCATGGTCATGCAGTATGTGCCCACTGAGCACACTCCCGAGGAATTCAGGAAGAAGATGATAGAGGAGAACCTGATGCCGCTGTTAAACGAGCTTCTCGCCATGACCCCGGAAAAGATCGAAAAGCTGAGGCTCCCTGAAAACCCGGATATAAAGAGCGAGGAGTACTGGAAAAACCGGAGCCTCGTCTATATCGGAATGGATATGAACACCTACCTTGACAATCTGCGCGCCTGGGGGGTTCAGCTTACCGAAGAGCAGGTGGTCCAGCTAAGGACCTATGGAAAGGTGACAGAGGGGATGGTGACGAATTATGAAAAGTATGACATCCTTCTCGAGGATCCCCACAGCGTACTCGTAAAGGGAAATCAGAAGCTCTATGACGTGGCGGAGGAGCTTAGCCCCAATGTGCTGCAGAATTGGAACGATCATGAGCCCCCCACAGGAGAGGTGGAGATTGCCTTTCAGCAATACAGAGACTGTGGGATAGAGATCGATACCGAACACGTTAGGAACCCCAAGCATAAGGAGGAGAAGGTACCCGAATATTTAGACTTTCTGGTGGGGCAGGTGCAAACGCAGAAGATGGCTGCCCTTGGAGCGGATGAAGACATAAATGCTCTCTTTGAACGTCATAAAAAGGTCATGCAGAAGGATGTGGCAAAGTACAGGACTGTCCCGGATCCGCTTAAAGATCTTATGCCCGCTGAATACGGCGAGCTTCAGGAGAAGGCGCGCATCCGGCTCAAACTCAATGCGAAGGAGCTGGATAACCGTGTCAGTGCCAATGATCCAGGCTTTTGGGAGGCACGCTACGGGAAAGACGAAAAGTCGAAGAAGCTGTTTAAGAGCTTCAAAAAGGTCTTAAAGCGGATCGAATACGATGGAAACGGAGCTCCGAAGGATGAGTACCGGGCCGCCTGGTACCAGAACAAGCGTAATATGGACGACATGCTCTCCGGGGACGAGAAAGTACGCAACCAGGCCCTCATAAGGATCGGAAAGGAAATGGCCCAATTTAAGTTTTCGGAGGAAATGCTCGACGACAAGGTGCTCTTTGGCTTCGGAGATGAAGAGCACTGGGAGATCCGGGAGCAGCTAAGCCGCCTGCAGGGCTTTTTGGAGCTCTATAAGAATTATGAGAGCGTATTTGAGGAGGGGCTGACCGCTGAGGAGAAGGAAAAGATTCACTTAAATATCACGGCAAATCCTGTCTTAAGCAAGCTCTTTAAGTGCATTGAAACCATCACCCCCAGCGTCGGAGCTTACGAGGACGGCAAGGATATAGAGATTCCCGCCGAGCATAAGACCGTGGAGGCTAAGAAGAAATATCTCACGGAATTCATGGCAGACAAGGTTAGACAGGGAAGGAAGTTCTATGACGAGGAGGT
>JAFTEI010000249.1 GCA_017453965.1 Lachnospiraceae bacterium | reverse complement strand
GATTTTTGAAGTCTTTCACACGATCATTCAAAGTTGAAAAATGCCTTTATAACTGATTTATTGGATGTTGATTTATTGTTGATTACCTTCTGGAGTCCAGCTTTGCCCTGATGGTCTCTACGCTTTCGTACAAAGCCTCGTCGTATTTGAGCTGTTCTTCTATCTTATCTATAGCATGTATTACCGTCGAATAATGCCTGTTTCCGAAAAGCTTGCCTATTTTAGGAAGCGAAAGCTCGGTGACCTCCCTGCACATATACATGGCAACCTGCCTCGGCAGCGTTATCTCAGCATTTCTCTTAGGAGAATCCATGTCGGCTACCTTTATCTTGTACTGGCTTGCGACTATGGATCTTATCCTCTCAGGTGCGACAGCCTGTTCGTTGTCCTTGATGATATCCTTCAGAATATTGCGGGCATTGTCAACGTTTATAGGCTCGTCGAGCAGCTGCGACAGTCCTATCACCCTGTTGTAGGCTCCCTCGAGCTCGCGTATATTGTCCCTCACCTGGTCAGCTATAAGATTGATAACGTCGTTCACATTAGAGGTGATCTCGATGTCGGACTTTTCGGCGAGGCTCCTTAGAATGGCCACCCTCGTCTCGTAGTCAGGCGGCTGGATGTCGGCGATCATGTTCCAGCTGAAGCGTGTTCTCAGCCTTTCGCCTAGCCCCTTCAGCTCTACCGGCGGGCAGTCGCTCGTGATTACTATCTGCTTGTTATTATTGTAGAGAGCCTCGAAGGTATGGAAGAATTCCTCCTGGGTCTGCTCCTTTCCCTCGAGAAACTGTATATCGTCTATAAGCAGAACATCGAGCCTTCTGTATTTGTTGCGGAATGCTCTGGATTTTCCGTCCTTGATGGCTGTGATGAACTCATTTGTGAACATCTCGGATGACACGTAAAGTACCTTGGCCTGCGGATTGTTGCGTATTATCTGCACGCCTATCGACTGCATCAGGTGGGTCTTTCCGAGTCCCGATCCGCCGTATATAAACAGAGGATTGTATATATCTCCCGGAGATTCGGCCACAGCAACAGAGACAGCATGCGCGTACTTGTTGGAATTACCGACTACGAAGTTTTCGAAGTTGAAGCGCGGGTTGAAGAGCTTCTCCTGCTTGAATGGATTGGACATCCTCGAGGTGTCGACCTTGGATATCTCGTACTCCTTCTCCTGCTTTATTACAACTCTGTACTTCTTTTCGGTGCTGCTGTTTATGGCGTTTTCAATCTGGGCCAGATAGTGATCGTTGATGTGATTTATAAGCTTGGCCTGATTTGGCCAGGCAAGATAAATAATACCGGCGTCTTCCTCTATGTGATGGATGTTCAGAGGAGCCAGCCAGGTATTGTAACTCAGATCTGTATTTGTGTCCTTAAGAAAATTGATGGTCGCCCCCCAAATCGTGTTTTTATCCAATGTTACTCTCCATTCGTTAACGCACATATTTTACATGGAGTTTTCCACATATGTAAAGGGGTAAAATCGCAGTAAATTCGGGTATGAGAGAAATATCAAAAAAATAGTTATCCACATATTGTTGATAAAGTTGTTAATAAATAAAAGTCGATACTACATATTGTGTATAAGTGCATTTTTGGGCGGATTGTATTTTATTTAAACACGATATATGGGCGTGTTCAGGCCGATGCCGTCCTTGACTTAAAAATCCGCGTAATCTATAATGTCAAGGTCTATGTGCCCATGGAATTAAGAGGGCACGCAAAATAATTATCTACATATACTATAAAGGCGGTTTTGAGGCCGCCGGACTTCGGAGGAAAGACCTCCGGATAAGAAGGGAGTAAAAGAAATGAAAAGAACTTATCAGCCTAAGAAAAGGCAGAGACTCAAGGAACACGGATTCCGCAAGAGAATGGCTACAGCCAACGGCCGCAAGGTGCTCAAGAGAAGAAGAGCAAGAGGAAGAAAGTCCCTCACCGCTTAGTTTTGTTGGTGTCTGAATGAGAGATCGCAGCGAGCTCACATTACGAAAACAGCGCGACTTCAGCAGGGTATACAACAGAGGCAGTTCGCGGGGCAGCAGATATGTTGTCATTCTTTATAGGGCAAACGGCCTCGGCTATACCAGAACGGCGTTCGTCGCGAGCAAGAAGGTGGGCAACTCGGTCACGCGCAACAGGGCGCGCAGGCTCATGAAGGAGGCGTACAGATCTCTTGAAGGAAGGATCGCGAAGGGCTACGACATCATATTCGTGGCGAGAAACACCATCGCGGATTCCATGGAGCCTGAGGTCGAAAAGGTCATGAAAAATGCGCTTCGCGGCTGCGGGCTCATAGCTTAAACATCAATGAAAAAGAAAAACATAGTACAAAGAATTTTGATCGTAATGGTCAGAGCCTACCAGCTGGG
>JAFTEI010000248.1 GCA_017453965.1 Lachnospiraceae bacterium | reverse complement strand
CGATTAGGCTTGGGCGAGCACCTGTCTGAGCGCAGTTTCGAAGACCGTAGGTCGCGCGAAACAAGCGAGTTGCGCAGAACAAGCCGTGTTTATGAGCAGGTGCTATGAGCCTAGAACTGGCTGAGCCTTTTATATTTTGTGATAGCGCTACAGCCCCGATTTTCCTGCTATTTAAAAAGGAAGCAGTATGAAGATTGCCTCCTTGTGGGTGATCTCTTTGCCCTTATAAAAGTACTGATTTGGAGTAACCCCGTTCAGGACACAGGTAACACCGAACTTTGCCCAGCCTTCTACAGGAACGACAGTTAGCAGAAAAATTTTTATTTTTTTCCACATGTTCTGGTAATTATCATCGGCCATACGGTCATGGCGAAGAAGACCATTATAAAGCGGGCTATCATATTTCCCCAGTGAGAGCCGCATGCTGCCACGATAGTTGCAGGTGCAAACCATTCCTTCCATGCGAAGAGGATCGCGGCGCCGGAGCAGGTCAGCATCGGCAGCTCCGCCGCACCTACGGGTATCTCATACTTAAGATAATGCCTGTCCGCATAGCTTCCGAGCATAAGTCCAAGGAAGGCTCCGCAGGCCTTGAAGGTATCGTTCATCATGCTCTGGGGGTCCACAAGCAGCTTCCCATCGACATAGTCCATAGGGTAGGGCTTGACCTGTATGTAGATCAGCGTCAGGATCACCGCGATCACTCCCACGATAGTTAAAATATCAACGGCTCTCTCATTGCCCTCTACCTTTTTCTGTACAGCTCCTACCACGAGGATGATTATGAGCGACATCGTAAAGCCCACGACAACGTCCTGGGGCGTATGCACTCCAAGGAAATTTCTTGAAAAGGCCGTCAGCGCGAGCAGGATACCGCATAGCACGGCGAGCCACCTTCTCTTATCCTTCTGCCAGGCAATAATCGTGCCATAGGTGACAGTGGCGACCGTCGTATGGCCGCTTGGGAACGAGTACCCTGTCGCCGCCACCTTGGAATCCCCGGCCGGTTCTATAAGGTCAGACCTTATCCATGGACGGTAAGCGCATACCGTCAGCTTGACGATACCGTTTAATATCTCTCCCAGCCCCCAGGTGGTTATAAAGCGGTAGCCCCATTTCTTGTCGGCACACCAGAAGACCACAAAGGGTAAAAACGGCATGATATCCACGGCAAATTTGGACAAGGCATTAAAAAACTCGTCAAACATGCCGCCTGTGGCGTTCCTTAGTTCCTGCAGCATCAATAAATACTGAATAACAAATTCGATCTTTTTTCTCCATTTCTTTTATTAGATTAGACTGTTTTGCTCCTCATCCCACAATATAACATACCCTGCGCCACAAAAGCGTCACATTCTTTCGGACCACCAGACCTAAGCGCCTGCATTACCGGCTGTAAATATACCTTTTCAGCATATCCTTATTTCTGTTTATGATGCGGTCATTTACCTTATTTCTCTGGTCCAGCTCCTGGGTGAGCTGCGTAATGTGGCTCTGCATCAAAAGCATGGTTTTTGCCATGCTCCTCATCATATTGAGTATGTTTACGTGATTCTCCCGGATAAATTCATCCACCTTATCCTCGGTGACCTTGTAGAGCACGAGGTCTGAATAGGCAATTACCGTGTACGGGGACTTTTCATGCAGCAGAAGCCCGAACTCGCCGAAGCAGGAGCCCTTTCCGAGGAGCCCGAGTAAGGACTCGTTTTCCGTGCCGTAGCCCAGATACACCTCGGCGTTGCCGCTCAGTATCTTATACATTACATTGCTTTCCTCCCCCTCACGAAGAACCACCTCCTCCGATGGAAAGGCCAATATGCTGCCTTTTGAGCTATTGCTATTGCTCTTTGCAATATTGCCGCTGCTCGTTGTTATATTGCTGCTCTTTACTATATTGCTGCTTTTTGAGATATTGTCCAAAGCTTACCTCCTCTGGTCAAAACGCGGGCTTTCCGGCTGCATTTACTTGTATTGTTTCCGATATTCCAAACACCACTACCCTCTCTCTTTCATTTGCTGTATCCGGGCAGAGGTCGGTGCAGTCTATGTCTTCAACAAGTGTCAGCTCATCCATGGCCTGCAGGGCCGAAATATACTCCTGCGAGGGGTAATAGAAGAAGAGGAGGCGGTCGGTTGGGACTGCAGCGGCCGCCGTGTTTACCTGGCTCGCCGCGGCTGACAGGGTTGGTGCGGCCGCCAGTTTTGTTAAATTTACATAATGTGTTTCCATAATTCGTTTTAAAACTCTTTTCAGTATCTCCACCGAAAAAGGGTTGAAAAAATAAAAGCGGTCGGCCTCCACGGGTACCTCAAAGGTATCCGCTTTAGTTAACATAATATTAACCCGGTTCCCCGCCGGACACTCCCTGACGTTTCGCAACGCCCTGTTGTAGATATCCTCGTCATACTCCACTCCGTAGCTTCTGCACCGGGTCTGGTACGACATAAATAGCGGCACCCTTCCCTTCCCGCAGCCGTAGTCGACAAGCGTATTTCTTTTTCCTATATAGCCCCTCGAAGCGAGCCTCTCCAGCACGCAATAGGGCGTGGGCTCATAGGGAAAGTTGAACGCCCCCGCATGGGAGTCGTCCCTCCCTCCGGTCTTTATCCTAAGGAGCCTGTCCCAGCGCTGCTCGGAATCTACCATATCAATCCTGTTTCTTTCAATCCCCATTTACATCTAAAGATAACTATAATACTTGTCTATTAATTCGTAATGGTGCACCGGAAGCTGTTTGTATATGCTTCCTCCGTCCACGCCTCATACTTAAGATCCCGGGCCATTCCTTTAATCAATACATAAGACAAACCGTTCATGGAATCCGCCGGATCAAAGGGAGCTCCGTTGTACAACACCGTAATAAACGTCTTCTCATCCGCTTCGGAATACTCTGCCGTAAAACGGATGCGGGGCTGCTCAAGCGCAGGGAGCAGAATCTGCTGTATCAGCTCCTCAAAGACAAGCCGGATGAGCTTTTTCATATGGGGCGGTAATGTCTGTGCCGTCAAAAATGGTCTGTCCCCCTGTCGGTCGCTCCAGCATATTGATGCAGCGGATCAGGGTGGATTTCCCTGCGCCGGAGGGTCCGATAACAGAGATGACATCTCCGTCATTTATCACCGTATTCACGTCCTTAAGCTTCGTAAGGTCCTGCACTGCCACATAGCCCACGACGGCATTCCCCTCACCAGCCAGACAATGAACCGGGTGATAGCATTTGCTGCGGGATTCCCGTTGCGGCAGAGCATGAATACAAAAAATCCAAGCAATGTTCCAAACAGTATGGAAAGGGCAGTGATCAGAAGCGTCGTGCCGATGCCCTGCAGGAACAGACGCCATCGGTTCTCCCGGATAAATGTCTTTTCAAAGCTTTCCCTGACTGAACGGAGGCAAGAATGCCATCAAAATTCGCTTCTTCTATTTCCAATGCATAGCCACGATCTTTGCAGAACATGGCAAGTATCTCAATCTCATATCCGGAATAAAAGCCCTCCACTGCCTGTATAAACGGAGGATACTGGGCCGTTATAAGACGTATCGTTCCTTTTGTGGCAGGCAGGTCTGCATGAACGATGTCCGAAAGAAGCGTCCCCTCATCCCTAGCTTTTGCGAGGTACTCATTGAATTCGCTGCGAAGCTTCTGGCCCTTATCTGTTCTGGGAAATATGGCGCCTGTGTCCATAGGCTCTGTCAGCGGTGTATCCAGATAGGTAAGATCCTCATTGTCCAGCATGAGATACCGAATGATCTGATTGCTGGCAGAAAACGCATCGACCTTTCCCAACCTGACGGCCGCAAGAAGGTCCGGTACAGAATTGTAATAACAAAGCTGAGCCGTCGGAATCTCTTTTTCTATGGCCTGCCCCTGTATCGCTCCGGTAACAACACCGATACGTTTACCGCAAAAATCGGCAAGAGACTCGTATTCACCCGCCCCAGTGCTGCTTTTCCCGCAGCCTGCCAAAAGAAATGGCGCCAGTACGATCGCTGAAAGCATACATACAACCAACCATATCAATTTCTTCTGTTTCAAGACATATCCTCCATCCTGCATCATCTGCATATTCCGACTGACTTCATCTCTAAAGCCCCTTATGATCTGTTCATAAATACAGGAAACGAACAAAACATTTGCGTTTTGGGCGTTTCCTGCACCGGATTCTGGAGTCAAAATGTGCCAGTGGCACAAAGTGTCCTCGTAAAATTTTACATTTATAAATCGCGGAAATCAAGCGTGAAATCAAGCAGAAATCAAATTTGATCATAGCTTTTGATTATAGTTTTCCCCTTAATTTACATTGTAAACCCGTTACTGTTCACAGCCAATGTCATTCACTTTAGAATGTGATTTACTTATATAGTTAGTTATGCACTGACATACTGTATACTTAAGCTTTTTTTACAGATTCTATCTAAATACAATTGTCAAAACGGTAATAATTACAGAATATAACTGATTCTATT
>JAFTEI010000247.1 GCA_017453965.1 Lachnospiraceae bacterium | reverse complement strand
TGGTCTTCATGCATTCAAAGAGCTTCGGATAGTCCTTAAGCAGCGGTGTCCTGTCGGGCTCCGACCTCTTCGGCAGCTGCAGGAGCAGGCCGCTATTATATTTATACACCTCGAAATACCTGATATATCCCGTGCTCGGCACCATATAGCCGTAGTAATAGTCCTTGAAATCCCCTATCGAATACATATTTATGTAGGAGCTTCTGCGGTATTTGAAAAGCTGCCTCTTATCCGGCATATTGTTCTCTTCAAAGATCTTAAAGGCCTCGTCAATGTGGTAGCGTATCTTCGCGATAGCCATATCCTCCTCCACCATCTGTCGCATGGCGGAATTGAGTTTCCCCACAAACTCGTCGGTCACCTCAAAGCCTCCGCTTATCGTGCAGTAATAGCCCTGGCCTATCGAAAACTCTATCCTCAGCCTGTAGGGGGAATCCAGGCCCAGGACATCATAAAAGGCCTTGACCAGCAGCAGGCAGGCGCTCCTCTTGTAGGTCTTGTGGCCGGACGTGCCCGAAAGAGTCTCGAATTCCACGGTGCAGTCCCGCTTGACCTTTTTAAAGAGCTCGGTCAGCTTCTTTCCCACCACGGCCAGCACTATCTTATCCTTGTATTCGTGCTGGAAATCCGCCGCTATCTCTTCAAAGGTCGTACCCTTTACATAGCTGTATGGCTTGCCCTTGATCATTACCGTATATTTTTCTTCCATAACTGATAACGCTGCCTATAACGCTCCGAAGGGCGTCTCCTCCGCGTGCTCCACGGCCTCGACCTCCGGCAGGCTCCTTTCAAAAAATTTTTTCATATAGGGCACGAAGAGCTTCTCCACCCCGTAGTGCCCCGCGTTTATCACGCAGAGACCCTTTTCCACGGCATCTATACCGTTGTGGTATTTGACATCCCCGGTTATCAGAAGCTGCGCTCCCTTTTGCTTTGCCTCGTCCACGAACTCCGCCCCGGAGCCCGACACTATAGCCGCGCGGGAGATTTCCTCCTGCCTGTCTCCGAAGAAGTCCACCTTCTCAAGCTTAAAGACCTCCTTGACTCTTTCGGCGCACTCCTCGAGGGTCAGGGACCCGGGCAGCTCTCCGACATAGCCGAAGCCCAGCTCGCCCCTCTCAGTCTGGGCGGCCTCAGCAAAGGTCTCCATGCGTTCGAGCCCCAGCATTCCTGCGGCCTCGATATTCATAACGTGCCTGTCAAAGTTGGTATGCATCGCTATACAGGAGATTCGGTTTTCCGCAAGCGTCAGTATCCTGCGTCCGACAAAGTCCTCAGCGTTTACCTTCTTAAGTGGACCGAAGATAAGGGGATGGTGGGTGACTATGAGCTGGGCCCCCTCTCTGACGGCGGCCTCTATGACGTCACCTCTGGCATCGAGAGCGAGCATCACCTTTTTTATCTCGCTGTCCTCCCTGCCCACAAGGAGGCCGGAATTATCCCACTGCGCGGCGTCCTCGAAGGGAGCCAGGTCATCCAGTTTTTCAAATATCTCTCTTAATTTCATTTTTCCTCGTAATAAATTTTGAGTGCTTCCACCGCGGCCTCGTATCTGCTCGTAAGCTGGCGCCTCCTGGCCTCGGGAAGGTGGCCCTGGAGCAGCCTGGAAAAAAGCTCTCTCTCCCTGACGATATGGGTCCGCAAAACGTCGTCCCGCCTTTCGAGCCCTGGCCTGCCGTAGGTGTATTCCGCCAAATTCCGGAGCTCATATCTCTGCCGGCTGTCCTCGTCGAGGTCTTCCTCTGGCTTTGCCAGGATGAGGGGATAGTATTTTCCGTCCTCGATCACGTGGCTCTCATCGACTATCGTAAGACAGAGCGAGACCAGTCCCCTCCTGAAAAGCTGCTGCTCCGACTGCGGGCCCAGGATATACGAACTTATAGCCATCCTTGCCTCCGCCGGCGCCTCCTCAATTATCCTGGTTATCAGAGCCCCTCCCATGCCGAGTATGACCGCCGTATCGGCCCAGGGGGCCCTGAGCTCCTTAAGCCCGTCGGCGAGGATGAAGTCCATTTTCCTGGAAAGACCGTTCATCTCGGCATTCTCCCTGGCCCGCTTAAGAGGTCCCTCGTGTACGTCGAGGGCGTAGACGTGGTCTGTCAGGCCGTTTTCGAGGAGGTACATACCGAGATACCCGTGGTCGCAGCCCACATCGGCGACGGAGCGGCTGTTGCCCGCCAGTCTCGCGGCGGCATAGAGCCTGTCACTTAATTTAATCAATCCAGATAGTCCTTGAGCTTTCTCGAACGGCTGGGGTGCCTCAGCTTCCTTAAGGCCTTTGCCTCTATCTGACGTATCCTCTCACGGGTAACATTGAAGACCTTACCCACTTCCTCAAGGGTACGGGCGCGGCCGTCGTCCAGACCGAACCTTAAGCAGAGGACCCTCTGCTCCCTCTCGGTAAGTGTGTCGAGCACCTCCTTGAGCTGGTCCTGCAGCAGGGTAAAGGCCGCGGCCTCTGCGGGCACGGGTACCTGCTCATCCTGTATGAAGTCGCCAAGGTGGCTGTCCTCCTCCTCACCTATGGGCGTCTCAAGGGAGACGGGCTCCTGGGAAATCTTTAAGATCTCTCTTACCCTCTCCTCCGGCATGTTCATCTCCTTTGCGATCTCCTCGGGGGTGGGTTCACGCCCCAGCTCCTGCAGGAGCTGTCTCGATACGCGGACTAGCTTGTTTATCGTCTCCACCATATGTACCGGTATCCTTATGGTACGGGCCTGGTCCGCAATGGCGCGGGTTATGGCCTGCCTTATCCACCAGGTAGCATAGGTAGAGAACTTATAGCCCTTCCTGTAGTCAAACTTTTCAACGGCCTTGATAAGCCCCAGGTTTCCCTCCTGTATGAGGTCGAGGAAGAGCATTCCGCGGCCCACGTACCTCTTTGCGATACTTACGACCAGACGCAGGTTTGCCTCGGCCAGCTTCTTCTTGGCCTCCTCGTCTCCCTGCTCCATCTTCTTGGCTAGGTCGATCTCCTCCTCAGCCGAGAGCAGCGGGACCTTGCCGATCTCCTTTAGGTACATCCTCACCGGGTCCTCGATGGAAACGCTGTCGGGCACCGAGAGGTCTATGTTTTCCATGTCCGGCTCTTCCTCTTCGGAGATGTCGATATCCGGCTCGTCGTCCTCCTCCTCCTCGGGCACAATGCGGAGAATGTCTATGTTGCTCTGCTCGAGGGTCTCGGTAATATGGTCCATGAGCACATCACTCATCTCCACCTCAGAGAAGAAGTCCCTTATCTCGGAATCCTCCAAAACGCCCTTTTTCTTCTTGCCGAGCTCGATCAGGCCCTTTATCTTCTGCTCGAGCTTTTCGTCAAAGACGATCTCGTCGCCCTCCACATTGATATCCTCGGACTCGAAGACCTCTTCGCCCTCCTTCTGCAGCTCCTCCTCGGTGGGCTCCATATCCGCTGCCTTGGACTCCTCGCTCTTCTTAGAAGCGCTGCTTTTCTTCGCGGCTCCGCTCTTCGAAGCGCCCTTTGCAGTCTCGCTCTTCGCCTTGGGCTCGGCCTTTTTCGCCGCTCCCTCCTTCTTTTTCTTTGCTTCTCCGGTCTCTCCCTTCTTTTCGGCGGCGTCCTTTTTCTTTGCAGCGGCCTCGGACTCCTTCTTCAGGGCCTCCTCCGCCTTCTTTGCCGCCTCCTGTGCCTTCTGTGCAGCTGTCATCGGTTTTTTTGAAGTTGCCATTTTTTCATCTCCTCTAATCCAATCCTCATTTCAGTGAGATCCTTATTGCCTTGAGCTTCTCTATTGTCCTCTTCAGGGCTATGTTACGGGTCACCGGATCCTCACCCGTCTCGCTTTCCGAAGCCTTTCTGGCACTGTGCTCAAGGATCTTCACCACAAAATCCGTCAATGCTTTCTCTTTTTCCTCATTTGTCTCTATCGGGGGCACCTCGCCGTTTATTATCGCCGAGATCTCCCTTTGCTCATCGGCCTCTTCGAACCTGCTGACGATGGAAGCGACCGGTCTTTCCTTTTCTATTGCCTCGTACATGAGCTCTGCCGCGCGCCGGACGGGTCCCTCGGAAAAATCCGAAGGCTTTACGTACTTGGCTATCGGCCCCAGGAGCTGCGGGTCGTCCGCGAGCATGGTTAAAAGCATGTGCTCAGCCCTGTTCACTCCCTCGCTGTCCTTTAGGACCTTTCCTCCCGCTGCCGCATTCACGGCCGGCCTTAGGCGCACCGGCCCCGGGGTCTCCTCATAGCCGGGGTCGCCTCCCCCTGGCCCCGGCGACATCGCCGAAACGGCCACCGCCCGTTTGAGGCTGTTATTGTCTATCATATATTTTCCGGCAAAGGCGGCGGTGTAGTTATCCCTCTCGATCTCGTTATCTATCCGGGCTATCCGGGCGGCCATGGCCTCGATAAACCTGGTCCTGCCCTCGGGATCACTCAGATCATAGCCCTTCTCCAGCTGCCTTATCTCGAAATAGAAGCTGTTCTCCGCCTCGTCGATCCGCTTTTTAAATTCCTCCGCGCCCTTATTTTTAATAAATTCATCGGGGTCCTTATAGGGTTCGAGATGAATTATCCTCGAGCTTATACCCGCCCTCTTCAATATGGGTATGGCCCGCAGGGCTGCGCGCACCCCGGCCTGGTCGGAGTCGTAGGATAAACGGAGTTCCCCTGTGTATCTCTTTAGCAGCAGGGCCTGGCCGTCGGTAAAGGCCGTCCCCAGGGAAGCCACGGCTTCGGTAAAGCCCGCCTGGTGCATGCTGATGACATCCATATAGCCCTCACAGGCTATCATATACCCCTTCCTCGTGCGCCGGGCCAGATTTAGGCCGTAGAGGTTGCGGCCCTTGTCGAAGACCGGAGTCTCGGGGGAATTCAGGTATTTC
The DNA here is from genome assembly GCA_017453965.1 of Lachnospiraceae bacterium. Classification (GTDB taxonomy): domain Bacteria; phylum Bacillota; class Clostridia; order Lachnospirales; family Lachnospiraceae; genus NK4A144. The sequence continues at coordinate 2,356 of JAFTEI010000247.1, read as the reverse complement.
GGCTCCCCGTCTCCCATGACTCTGCCGCCGAAGCCTATGACCTTATTTGAAAGGTCCATTATCGGAAACATTACCCTGTTCCAGAAACGGTCGGTGTTGCCGTAGCGCTCATCGCTCTTTATGAGGCCGCAGTCGCGCATATCCTCCTCGGAATAGCCCTTTTCCTTGAGATACCGGTACACTCCGCCCTTCCCCGCATAGCCGAGGCCAAAGGAATGCATGACGTCGGGGCTGAGCCTGCGCTTCTTAAAATATTCCATCCCCAGGCTCCCCTCGGGGCTCCTCAAATATCTGTAATAATAGGCTGCCGCCTCCTTTAAGACGCTTAAAAGCCTCTGCTTCTTTCCCTCCCGGCGCTTTTCCTCGGCCGTGGGCTCTGCCTCCGGCAGCTCCATCCCGACCCTGTCCGCCAGGGTCTTAACCGCCTCCTGAAAGCTCATGCTCTCATAATCCATAAGGAAGGAGAACACGTTTCCGCCCACTCCGCAGCCGAAGCAGTGGTACATCTGCTTCTGTCTTGAGACCGCAAAGGAGGGCGTCTTTTCCCCGTGGAAGGGACACAGCCCGAAATAGGTGCCGCCGCTCTTCTTAAGCCTTACGTAAGAGCCTATTATATCTACTATATCACTTCTCGCCCTAACTTCCTCGACGAGCTCCTCTGGATAAAACATCTATTTCACCAACCATGGCATAGGTATAAAAAGCGAATTGTACAGGCCTATGGCGTACCTGTCAGTCATCGAGGAAATATAGTCGCAGACCACCCTCTCGGGCAGCTCGTCCCTCTCGGCCATCAGCACCCGGTATTCCTCGGGAAGCTTATCCGGCCTGTTTAAAAAATAGGTGTAAAGCGTCTCTACCAGACTCTCCGCCTTCCCCTCCTGGCCCTTGGCTATGGGGTCTCTATAGACATTTTCAAACATCCACCTGCGAAGGGACAGCAAGGCCTCCCGTACATTTTCGCTCATAATGATATCGTCCTTATCACGGCTCTGGGTAATGATGTCGTGAATAAAGGAATCCAGCCTTTCGGAAAGGGTGTGCCCGATGACCGACCCTATCTCCTCCGGAACCGAATCGTCCTTGAGTATCCCGGCCCTTATGGCATCGTCCATATCGTGATGCATATAGGCTATCTTGTCGGAGAGGCGCACCAGCTTCCCCTCGAGGGTAGAGGGCTGCTTCGAAAAGCTGTGATTCAATATCCCGTCCCGGGTCTCCGCGGTGAGGTTTAAGCCTCGCCCGTCCCGCTCCAGGATGTCCACCACCCGCAGGGACTGCTCCGAATGCTCAAAGCCGTATTTACACACCCGGTTTAGCGCCCTCTCTCCGGCGTGGCCGAAGGGTGTGTGGCCGAGGTCGTGACCCAGGGCGATGGCCTCCACGAGGTCCTCGTTGAGTCTCAGCGCCTTGGCTATCGTGCGGGCGTTCTGCGAGACCTCCAGAGTATGGGTAAGTCTCGTCCTGTAGTGGTCGCCCTCCGGAGTAAGGAAAACCTGCGTCTTATCCTTTAAGCGCCTGAAGGCCTTGGAATGGAGGATACGGTCCCGGTCCCGTTGAAAGACCGGCCTTATATCGCATTCCGTCTCAGGAAAGCGCCGCCCGACCGAATTCATGGACAGAGTCGCATAGGGACTCAATATATCCTTTTCCCTGAGCTCTATGCTCTCCCTTATGGTCATACAAGATATCTCCCGTAAAGCTTGATAAGCCAGCCCACCGTCAGGACAAAGCCCGACATCACAGGCACTACGAGAAATGTCCAAAGCCCCAGCTTTTCAAGGGCCACGGCCCTCCTGTCTCCCGTGCCTCTCTTATAGACCGCGTAATCCGAAATATTCATTACGAAAAAGGTGATGAACGGGTGGGCAAAAAACAGGGTGGAATTCTCCTGATGGCTGTATAAAAGGCAGACGGAGACGATCTCTAGGACCATAAATATCCCGATCGTGACCGCCCTTCTCTTAGAGGCCGTTTCAATGTCCGGCGACCTTTTGGAAACGAGTCCCAAAATAAGCGCCATCAATATTCCCTCTCCTACAGACCGCACCCAGTTCAACATCCGTTCAAATCCGTTCTCCTGTATTCTCGAATTACATAGGATATTGAATTTCATCGGAAAATCAATATCCTATGACTTTTCGGACGGTTCAAGGAAAACCGTCCGAAAATCCCGCGTTCCGCGGGACACGTCCTCGCCTACGGCGAGACCTGGTCGAATACGGTTATTGATTTTCTGATGAAAATCAATAACCTACAAAGATACAGAGTGCATTATATCACAAAAGCGGCAGCGTTGGCAAAAATATGTAGGAAGCCGGTCAGCCGAATTTCGGCAGCGGGTATGCATAAAGTA
>JAFTEI010000246.1 GCA_017453965.1 Lachnospiraceae bacterium | reverse complement strand
GCTGCGGAACTCTGTCGAGCTTTTCTATTATGAAGCCTCCGAGGGAATCGTATTCCTCAGAGGAGAGCTTCGTACCGATGGCATCGTTTAAGTCGTCCAGCTTGACATTTCCCTGTACGATATATTCCCTCTCGCCTATATTCTTAATTATGTCAACCTCATCCTCGTCGTATTCATCCCGGATCTCTCCGACTATCTCTTCCAGCAGGTCCTCCATCGTGATTATTCCTACTGACGCTCCGTACTCGTTTATGACTATCGCAAGGGTCGCATTCTCCGAGCGCATGTCCATCATAAGCTCCGAGGTGGGCTTTCTCTCATAGGTATAATAGCCCTCGCGCATTATATCCCTTAAACGGAAGCCCTTTTCTCCCGCGATGAAAAAGTCCTTAATATTGAGGATTCCTACTATATTGTCCTTTTCTCCGGCGTAGACCGGAAGCCTGGTATAGTGCTCCTCCTTAAATATCTCAAAGATTTCTTCGTAGGTGGAATTAATGTTGATCTCCGTCACATCTATCCTGGGGATCATTATATCCTTGGCAGTGCTGTCTCCGAAATCGAAAACATTATTGATTATCTTTCTCTCGCTGCTTTCAATGACTCCGTCCTCGTGGCTTACGTCCACTATGGTCCTGAGCTCCTTCTCGGTCATGGCATTGCCGGTATTTGAGATATCGAGGCGCAGGATGAAGAGCAGGAGCTTCGATATCACATTTATGACCCAGATCACCGGGGTCAGAAGCCACATCAAAAATAATATCAGCGGTGCTATCGCCAATGAGATCTTTTCCGAATACGCAGTGGCAATACTCTTCGGAGTTATCTCTCCAAAGATCAGGACGACGATGGTGATCACTCCTGTCATGATGCCTACCGCAAAATTTATTTTTAGCGCAAGTGTGGTTGCTATAGCAGAGGCCGCTATATTGACGACGTTGTTGCAGACTAAGATGCAGGAAAGCATCTTTTCCCATTTTTCATGAACCTTTATAAGAATACCGGCCCTCTTATCCCCGCTTTCATAGAGGGAACGTATCTTGATCTTGTTTACCGTGGTGAGGGCCGTTTCCGCTCCCGAGAAAAAAGCCGAGAGCAGTATAAGGCCGATGAGGATAGCCCAGGTCAGCATCAGCTGTCAACTCCGCTTAAGGAATTGAAGGCATTCCCGAATACAAGGGTATCCGAATTGTCCACGATATAGGTGTGTCTGGACATGGAATCCGGCTCAGGCTCTCCGTATTCATAGGACATGAGCTTCAAAAGCTGGAAATACTCGGCGTTCAGGCTTCCCCTCATGACAAAGAGATAATACCTGCCGTCATTCCGGCCCTTAAAGAGCGTACTGGTGACCTCGTATCCCAGATTATATCTGGAACAATAGCTTATGCAGTCCTCAATATTCTTAAAGCTCACTACAAAGCTGTCCGTCCCGCTGCCTGAATGCTTGGAGACACCCGAGAGCTCCTCGTTGTCCACCTCTTCCCTGAGCTCCCGTATCTGGCTCATGGCCTCAGGAGAATAATTGCCCTCAGCCATAAGCTGTTCCTCCAGCATATCCAGGATCTCCCGGCGAAGCTCCGCCGAGATATGCCCGGGGTCCTCCTCCGCTTCAAGAGCCTTGGTTATCCGGGATTTTATGCGTTCTATCCGGCTCTGCGCGCCGGGCACCTGCTCCAGCCCCTCTCCTACCTCTGAAGAGTGAAAGACTATCGCAATACTGTTGTCCTTCAAAACACTGATCTGCGCTGAGGCGATATGGATACCATCTCTCTTGTCGATACCGAGCCTGGCCGCCGCCATATCCATGATATCCTTAAAAAAAGGCTTTATGCGGTCGGTCTTTTCGAGTATATCGTCCAGATCTATACCATAGCTTATGAGTTCTTCCTCGCTCAGCACACATTTTATTTCCCTGTCATTTATTCTGGTAAATTTCACTTAAAACTCCCTGTATGTAAAAAGGTCGTAGCCTAAGGCTGCATTTCACAGTCCAAAGCAGCTACTCTATTTATCGGATCAAGTACGGAAAAAATTTACAGTTACGGATATTTTAAAGTAATAACCTTACACCGTCAATATCCCATGCGCTTCTTCAGTTCCCTGATCACTTCTCCGTAATTCTCCGCCTCATGCGGAAAATTGCAGTCGGTACACACCCTTATCCTTTTCCCGTTTTTCTCCATATAGGCCGGGGCTCCGGGACAGCTTTCCAGAAAATAAAAGGGGCAGTAGCAAAAAAGGCAGTTAATATGCCCGATACCGCGGTGGCAGGGATAGTATTCGCAGTCCCTGTTCTCGAAGAACCGAAAATTATTCTCCATGGTATTTTTTTGCCGCCTTCAGGAAATTGTAGGCGTAGGCCGGGCAGGAATAGTAGTATAGATGAGGAAAGCCCAGCCACCTGCTTCCGTCGGCGTGGATACACAGCCATTTCTTGTTACCCACCGGCTTGACCGCGATGCAGTCGTCACCGTTGTCCTCGGAATCAAAGTAGTGGAACTCGTGCCCCCTGATCTCATTCTTGCTAAGGAAGGTGCCCTCGGTATTTTCCTTCACCGTAATATAGCCGAAGCGCGTCGAACGACCCTCGTAGCTCGTCTTCGTCTTGATTATATCCACCATGGGATAAATGTTTCCGCTCTTTTCCTCTATACTCTCAGTCAGGTACATATAGCCTCCGCACTCCGCGATGACCGGTATCCCGTTATCTATCTTTATCTGAATATCCTGAGTGAGGGCCGAGTTCGTGGAGAGCTCAAAGGCGAAGAGCTCCGGATAGCCTCCCGGGAAGATCAGAGCGTCGATATTCTCCGGCAGCGTATCGTCCTTGATAGGGGAGAAGG
>JAFTEI010000245.1 GCA_017453965.1 Lachnospiraceae bacterium | reverse complement strand
TGCCCCCGTTTATATTCAGCCCTTCTCTGATGTCGTGTCCATCTCTGCACCTTGCGGATGCAGTATTTGACCCATTGGGGAAAATGATCCATTCCGAACTGCTTTAAATTTATGAACCACAGCTTGCGCTTGAGGTCTTTCCCGGTCGGCTGAGGTATGCCCCTGTCCTCTCTTAACCGCAGGCTTTCCAGATAGGTGTCCTTAAGCTTCACGGAGGAGACTCCGCTCTTGCTGACCACGGCCACTACCTCCCCCGAATCCTTAAAGGAACAGCCCTTTTCGTGGGCTTCCAGCAGGAAATTATAGTCAGCGGCAATGGGATACTTTAAATCAAAGGGAAATTCCTCCAAAAGCTCCCTTCTCGCAAAAACGCTCTGATGCGAAAAAGGCATTCTCTCCTCTATCAGCTCAGGGCATTTTCTGAAATAATAAAACTCGCCAAATTCTTCCTCTATCGTATCTCCGTAGATAAGCTCCGTCCCGCTTAAATCCTTTCCCTCAAAGATATTTTTCAGGGTATCTCTTCCGTAAAAGCAGTCTCCCGCATTCATGAAATTTATCCAGTGTCCCTGCGACAGCCCTACTCCGGTATTCATTGCGTCATAGATACCCTTATCGGCTTCGGAAATTATCTTATAGCCTATACCTCTTTTTTTAAACTCCTCCGAATATTCTTCCGCAATTTGGACAGTATCGTCAGTCGAGGCGCCGTCCTTTATTATATATTCGAAATTCCCATAGGTCTGTGCGAGCACGGATTCTATGGTTGGCCGTATCGCAGCTCCCTCATTTCTGCTGATGCTTATTATCGAAACCTCAGGACTGCTCATTACCTCTCCTTATTTTGATCTCCTCATAGAGCTTGGACACTATGGGCTCCCAGCGGAAATTATAGTAGGTATAATCCGCTATCTCCGCCGCCCGGATATTCCAGTCCGCCTTTGAATTAATAAGCCTGAAGAGCGCTCCTGAAAGAGCCGGGACATCGTCGACGGGTACGACAAAACCAAATTTCCCGTCATTATTTATATCTGAACCGGCCGGAACTCCCTTCGTAGTAACTATAAAATTGCCGTTCGCGGCAGCCTCCAGCAGGACGATTCCGAAGCTTTCGCTTCTCGAGGGCAGGGCAAATATCTTGGATCTCCTGTATATTTCAGTCAGCTCGTCCTTGTCGGTGATCTCTCCGGTAAATTCTATCCTGTCCTTAAGCTCCGGATGCTTTTTCATAAACTCATCTATAAAAGGCTTGAATTCCTCAGCAACGCTGCCCACCAGCATGAGCTTGTAGTCATTTCCCTCCGCTATCCCCGCAAAGGCCTTGAGCAGATTGTCCGTGGCCTTGGGCCAGGTCCCGAGATTGCCGACGGTCAGGATTATATTCTGCTTGCTAAAATTGCGATTTGGCGTCTTCCCCTCGGCATAAAACCCGTTCGGAATATAAATGATCTTATCCTTATACTTTTTCTTGAGCTTGTCGCAGAGCAGCGTAGTCTCCACAGATACAAGATCCGCAAGCCTCATAGTCATACGTTTTACCATTCCCACAGGTCCCAGCTTATAGAGCCGCTTGAGACCGTTTTTATCCATATCCAGCTTTAAATATCCCAGGCCGTCCGGCCGCTTTCTGAGCTTATAGATAAACAGGCACACAAAGGACATGAGGTTTAAATGGTAAACATTCAGCACATCTATCTGTGGTGCGTTGTTCCAGACATACATGGCCGCAGGAATGATATTGTACTTCCACCTCTTCTTTATGAATCTCAGTTTCAGTCCCTTTACCTCTTTGTCCAGATAGGGATATTCGTCCTCGTTCTTAAATGAGACTATGGTACTGTTCACCCCATGGCCGGTATGCAGCAGGTATGGGATCATCCCCACGTCTTTCAACAGGTGTACATTTTTTAATCTGGTAAACAGCGTAACAAAAACCATTGCTTAGCTTTTCCCCTAATATTATAATAGTTGTATGAATATCTCGATAATAATCCTTAATTTCAATGACGGCGAACGCACCGCCGGCCTTGTTAAACAGATAAAAGGCTATGTTCTCTTCGATCATATAATCGTCGTCGACAACCAGTCAACCGACAATTCCATGGAAGTCCTTCTTCCCTTGAAGGATGCCGTTACCGATGTGATCTCCTCCGGCAGCAACGGCGGCTACGCCCGCGGAAACAACTTCGGTATCCTGCATGCGCTTAAAAACTATGGCTCAGATTATATCTTCGTCGCCAATCCCGACGTTTCCTTTACTGAGGACACCGCAATGCAGATGGTTCAGGCACTTAAGAAAAATCCCCGGTACGGCATGGTCGCCCCCAATGTAAAACAGGGCTTCAATGCCTGGGAGCTTCCCGGCTTTGCCGGAGTGGTCCAGAGCCTCTTCCTCGTTGCCTTCAGCCTCCACAAAAGAAAAGTACGAGAAAGTATCCTGAATTCTCCCAGGGAAGTCGTACCCGTCGGGGTTGTGGAGGGTTCTTTTTTTGCCATGTCCGCCCAGGCCTACAAGGCTGCCCGGGGCTTTGACGAAAGAACCTTCTTGTATTCGGAAGAAATAATAATGGCCCGAAGGCTCCTTTCCGCCGGCTACAGAGAGGCTGTTTTGCGGGATTACTTCTATGATCACCTTCATTCCGCAAGCATCAAAAAGCTGTACCATTCGTCAAAGGCAAAAGCGTTTCACCATTTCAGGGACAGCTTCCGCATCTATAACCGTTATTACCTTCACACCACCGCGCTGCAGAACAAGCTATTTGACCTGGCTTACGCTGCCGCCCTGATTGAACGCCACCTCTACGATGGTGTCTACAAGCTGCTCCCATGAAAATCTTCGCGAATCCTTTTCGATATTGGAGGCAAAATCCACCTCCGGCTTGAGCTCGTAAAATCTTTTTATGGCTTTGGCAAGGGCTTTACTGTCCGCGCTTTTACAAATAACTCCGGTCTCTCCGTCCGTAACGACCTCCGGCAGTCCTCCCACATCGGTGGCTATGACCGGCTTTTTAAAGCCATAGGCGATCTGGGCTATCCCGCTCTGTGTCGCATCTATATATGGCAGCACCACCGCGTCGCAGGCTTTAAAATATAACTCCACCTGCTTATCGGGCACGTATTCATCATGTATCTCGAGCCTGTCCGCTATTCCCAGCTCCTCAATCTGCCGTTCGTAGGTCTCTTTGTCGCTGCCGAAATCTCCCACGATCATGAGCCGGATGTCCTCGTCTGTATCCGCCATCGCCTCCAGAAGATATTTAAGGCCCTTGTACGGCCGGACAAAGCCGAAGAATAAAAGCGTTCTTCCCTCCGTTCTTTCAGCCCCGTCTCCTGAAAAGTCAAAGGCCTCATAGGTCGGGTGCATATTCACCCCGTATCTGGGATGCTTTATTATGCTCTTAAGCTCCGAAACCTCCTTCTTCGAGTGGAGGATAAAGCAATCTCCTCTTTTCAAGGTAAGCGCCGTCAAAAATCTGTCCATAACAAAGCGCTCATGGGGGAAGACGTTGTGGCAAATGAACATAAGCCTTGCCTTCAGGCCCGCCGACAATATACTGTAGCAGGGGGCAAAATAGGGATGCCACCACTGCAGGATGACCAGGTCAGGCTTTAGGCTGTCTATCCTCTTTGCCGTCTTAATTATGCTAAACGGCGATGCCGTGTTTAAAATAAATTCCGCATCGACCTTAAAGCTGTCATTGTCGTAGTCGCGCTGTTCCTTTTTAAACAGGAGCTTCGGATACTGCATGCTGTAGGATATGGCGTGAACCTTAAACCTCTTCCCAAGGGCTCTGACCAGCAAGCCCGTATAATGGGATATACCGCCCTTATAGGGATATACCGGTCCGACGACAACTATTGTCTTCTCATTTTGACTCATCGGTCTTTTCCCCGAACTCCATCCGCCTTAGGCGGAATTGGATATCCTCCAGAAGCTTCCTGTTGGCGGCCATGATATCGGCCTGAAGCCCCATTATGAAGGTCATAAACCCGATCATCATAAGCGTGCTGGCAAATACCAGCGACTGTATGTGGCCCATGCCTGCCCCGTTAAAGAAGAATATAAGAAATCTCACCATGAGCGCGACTCCGATAAGGAAGGGAACTGCGCCCACGACCGTAAAAAACACCAGCGGCTTATACATCATAAAGGCCCTGATTATCGTGAGCACGGATTTTTTTATATAACCACCCATGCTGTGAAACAGCCTCGATTTTCTGAGCTCCGGATTGGTGGAGATCGGCACACTGGTTATAGCCATCTGATTCCTGCCCGCCTGCACTATAGTCTCCAGCGTATAGGTGTAGTTATTTATAACATTGAGCCTCATTGCCGCCTCGCGGGTAAAGGCCCTGAAACCGCTGGGCGCATCGGGTATATCCGTCGCTGAGGCCTTTCTTACCACGAAGCTCCCCAGATGCTGCAGCTTCTTTTTAAGCGGTGAAAAATCGTCAGTGTCGTCTATCGGTCTTTCACCTATGACTATTTCCGCCTTTCCCTTGAGGATCGGCTGAATGAGCTTTTCTATATCCGCCCCCCTGTACTGGTTATCGGCATCGGTATTTACAATGATATCCGCACCGTTTCTTATACAGGCGTCGAGTCCCGCTATAAAGCCCCGGGCCAGACCCTTGTTGTTTACAAAGTTCACGACGTAATTGACGCCCCAGTTTTTTGCGACCTCGACGGTGTTATCTGTACTGCCGTCGTTGATGATCAGATATTCTATCTCATCTATCCCGTCAATATGCTTCGGGAGGTCATTCAAAGCGACCTCCAGAGTATTAGCCTCATTTAAGCAGGGTATCTGAATGATGAGCTTCATCAGCACTTCTCCTTTGCGATGTAAATAGGCCGTTTCTTGGTTTCGAGATATGTCTTAGAGAGATACTGACCGACTATACCTATGCAGAAAAGCTGTATGCCACTGACCATCAAAATGATGCAGACCATCGATGACCAGCCGTAGGTGGGATCCCCTATGGTAAGCTTTTTGATGATTATTACCAGGATAAACAGAAAAGCCATAAAGGCCATGAAGATTCCAAAATAGGTGGCAATGGAAAGGGGCGCTGAGGAAAAGGCAATTATTCCCTCCAGAGCGTATTTACAGAGCTTCCAGAAGGACCATTTTGTCTCTCCGGCAACTCTTTCCACGTTTTCAAACTCCAGCCACCTGGTTTTAAAGCCTACCCAGCCGTAAATACCCTTTGTAAAACGGTTGTACTCCCCCATGGACAGGATGGCATCAGCCATCTGTCTGGTCATTATCCTGTAATCTCTGGCTCCGTCCACTATCTCCGCGTCGGATATCCTGTTTATAAGCTTGTAAAACATTCTGGCAAAAAAGGAACGGATAGGAGGCTCTCCCTTTCTGGTGACCCTCCTTGTGGCGGCTGAATCATAGCCATCCTCATAGACAGCTTTGAACATTTCAGGAAGCAGGGCGGGCGGGTCCTGAAGATCCACATCCATTATCACTACGTAGTCGCCCCTGGAATTGTCCAGACCGGCATAAATTCCGGCTTCCTTTCCGAAATTCCTCGAAAATGAAACAAATCTTATGCGCTGATCCTTCTCTCTGAGAGCCTTGATTGTCTCCAGCGTCTTATCCTTCGACCCATCGTCCACAAAGACGAATTCCGCTTCAAGATTCTTCCATTTCCCTGCCATACTTTCCAGGACCTTGCTCATCTCGTCGTAAAAATACGGAATGGCCGCTTCCTCATTAAAGCAGGGAACTATAATACTTAAAAGCATTTTTCCTCCGTCAGCAGTCGGGTACCCCGGCACCCTGCCCGCTATTCGTCTGTATCCTCAAAACATCGTACAACCCGACACGCGCATTCAGCTTTAACCGCAATTCCTGCTTGGGATGCGGAGCCGACTCCACTTCCTCACCCTTATCGTCGATGATCCGCTCAACCTCCGCAAAGTCGGAGGTGAAATCCGGGTGTACTATTTCTATCTCGTCATGCAAAGAAAACTTGTTCTTCTGATGTATTACCGCTTCCCCGTCACCAGTGATCCCGACCACCACTCCAAGGAGCGTATATAAATTGGTATAGGTATTGCTGTCATATATCTGGGCGCCTTCATCGGGCCTGCCGAAAAAGAAGCCCGTTGCGAAGGGTCTGGCCGTGCACTTTGCTACCTCCGCCCTGTACCACTCCTTATTGGCCTCATACTTTTCCGGACTTTCAAAGTAATCGTCGATGGCCTTTCTGTAGGCACGGGTCACGGAAGCTATGTACAGGGCATTTTTCATACGCCCCTCTACCTTAAAGCTGTCAATTCCTGCCTCAACAAGCTCCGGAATATATTCGACCATGCACAGGTCCTTGGAGTTGAATATAAAAGTTCCTCTTTCATTTTCCTCTATCGGCAGATATTGTCCGGGTCTGGTGGCTTCCGCCACCGCGTACTGCCAGCGGCAGGGATGCGCACATTCTCCGTGATTTGCATCCCTTCCGGTAAAATAATTCGATAAAAGGCAGCGTCCTGAATAGGAGATGCACATCGCACCGTGTACAAAGGTCTCGATCTCCAGCTCCCGCGGGATATTCTCCCGTATCTCCCGTATCTCCTCGAAGGAAAGCTCTCTTGCGGTAACTATGCGCCTGGCTCCAAGCTTCCCCCAGAAAAGACAGGTCATGAAATTTGTATTGTTTGCCTGGGTACTGATATGAATATCAATTTCCGGGCAGACCTCACGGGCTATGCTGAAAAGTCCGGGATCGGATATTATAAGCGCGTCGGGAGCCAGTTCCTTAAGCTCCGTAAAATACTGCACCGCTGACCTGATGTCCTGATTATGCGCCAATATGTTGGCTGTAACATATACCTTTGCGCCGTTTTCATGGGCGAAGGCTATTCCCTCCCCCATCTCTTCCCGGGTGAAATTCTTTGCTCCGGCTCTCAGTCCGAAGGCCTCCCCTCCCAGATATACGGCGTCTGCCCCGAAGGTGACTGCTACCTTCAGCTCTTCAAGACCCTTGGCCGGCATCAGAAGCTCAGGTTTTTTCCATTTATTTTCGCTCATGACACGGCTCGCTTTACGGCGAGTACCACGCCGTCCCCTATTGGCAGTATAGTTGTAACAAATTCCGGAGAGCGGGTGATCTCCAGCAGAAATTCCCTCATTCTCTTGTGTATCGTCCTGTTCCGCCTTGTGACGGCGAATTTGGATTCCACTATCTCCCCTCCCTTTAGGCAGTTGTCCGCGACCAATATCCCTCCTTCGGACAGAAGGCGCCTCGCCTCTTCAAAATAGGCCGGATACTGCGCCTTGGCCGCATCTATAAAAATAAGGTCGAAGCTGTCTTTAAGCTCCGCCATGACCTTTGCTCCGTCTCCTTCTATAAGCTCTATACGCTCAGCATATCCGGAGACAGCTATATTTTTCTCCGCCTGTTCAATTCGCGGTCCATAGTCCTCAACGGTGGTTATCCGGGTTTCCCGTGGGGTATATTTCGCCATCATTATTGCTGAAAAACCCACCGCGGTTCCTATTTCAAGTATTTTTCCCGGCCTTTGCGCCGAAAGGATGAATCTCAAAAGCTGCTGGGTGTCCCTGCGTATTATCGGAACCTCATCCCGGATCGCCGAATATTCAAGTTCCCTTATAAACTCATCCTGCTCAGTAAAAAATGAATCTATAAAGCTGTCCAGCCTGTCATAGTCCAGATTCTCCACTTAATCATCTCCATCGGAGTCTTCGTCGTCCTCCGGAGCCATCACAGCCAGCATCTCCTCTGCTGTCATTGCCGTACTGAGCGTATATTTTCCAGGCTTGACCTTACCGTGATACTTGCTTAAGCTCTCCTGCAGGAAAAAAAGCCTGTGATCCCTGATCAGCCCTCTGTCCTCCAGTATCTCTCCTATGTCCATAGCTCCGGAGCCTTCGGGTATCGAAACCTCGACGTCTACTCCGACTCCCGATGAAACCGGCTCCTCGGTAAAGATCCTGTAGCCGAAGTCGTAGGCCTTGAGCGCCCCCTGATAGATATAGTAAAGACACAGCAAAATGAGCAGAAGGCGCACCAGCATTCCGAGAAATGTCATTATAACATTCTTCAGTTTTATTGCAGTATTCCTGTTCATCAGAAATCCAGTTCTCCCATTACCCTGTCAATAATAGTCTGCATCAGCCTGCAAAAAACATTTTCCGCCTCGATGTAATCATGTATCTCCACGATGGCGTAATCCTGCTCATTTCTTTCCATAAACTGGTCAAGCTCGTCCATGAGACGACTTTCATCAGTTACCTGCTGGAGCTCAAAATTCTCCATCCTGATCCTGTCGGCCTTGGCCTTCAGCTCCGGGTTCGAGGCAACTACGCTCCTTTTATTTTTAAAATCCACATACTCCGGAGAGCCTTTAATATAGTCAACTATTCTTTCAACACTGTCGTCAATTCCAGTCAATTTCTGTCCTTCCTTTATCCGCCCCGGACAGCGTCCGGTACGGAGCCCTTAGACCTCCATTATTATAGGAAGTATCATGGGTCTGCGCTTGGTCTTTTTCCATAAATAATCGGAAAGATTGTCTCTTAAGGTATTCTTTATCTTGCTCCAGTCTTTGACCCCTCTGTCGAATAAATTATCCAGGGTATCCTCCAAAACCTCTGTGGAGTCCTCCAGCAGGATATCTGATTCCCGCACATATACAAAACCTCTGGAAATGATATCGGGGCCTGCAAGGACCTGGCCTGTCCCCTTTTCAAAGGTCATCACTATTATGACTATTCCGTCCTCGGCCAGCTTCTGTCTGTCGCGAAGGACGACATTGCCTACGTCTCCCACTCCGAGGCCGTCCACGTATATGGCTCCGGTCTGCACATGCCCCGTTATTTTAGCCGATTCGTCGTCGATCTCCAGGACATCGCCCGAGTGAAACATGATTATATTATTTTTGGATATGCCGAGCTCCGCGGCTATATCCGCCTGGGCATGTCTGTGTCTGGGTTCGCCGTGTACAGGTATGGCATACCTGGGCTTCACGAGCGAGTATATCAGCTTTATCTCCTCTCTGCAGGCATGCCCCGAAACGTGCACATCCTGAAAGATTACCTCGGCTCCCTTGTCCTCGAGCTCGTTTATTACCTTTGAAACGGCCTTTTCATTGCCCGGTATAGGGTTGGAGCTGAAAATTATCGTGTCGTTGGGCTTGATCCTTATCTTCCTGTGTATGTCCTGAGCCATGCGGGAAAGCGCCGCCATTGACTCCCCCTGGCTTCCGGTAGTGATTATGACTGTCTTTTCATCGGGATAGTCCTTAAGCTGGGCGATGTCTATCAAAGTGTGCTCAGGCACCTTGATATAACCCAGCTCCTGGGCGGTCTCGATTACATTTATCATCGAGCGTCCCTCTACCACTACCTTCCTGCCGTATTTATAGGAGCTGTTTATTATCTGCTGGACCCTGTCCACATTGGAAGCAAAGGTCGCTATTATTATCCTGTTTTTTGTATGCTCGGAAAACAGGGTATCGAAGACTTTTCCGATGGTTTTTTCAGAATTCGTAAAGCCCGGACGCTCAGCGTTGGTACTGTCGCACATCAACGCCAGAACACCTTTTTTGCCGATCTCACCAAAGCGCTGCAGGTCTATGGCGTCTCCGAAGACGGGCGTATAGTCCACCTTAAAATCCCCGGTATGAATCACAATTCCCGCAGGTGAATATATGGCAAGGGCCGAAGCGTCGGCAATGGAGTGATTGGTCTTTATGAATTCAATTCTGAATTGTCCTAAATTTATGGACTGCCCGTGCTTTATGACCTTTCTCTTCACATTCCTGAGCAGTCCGTGTTCCTCGAGCTTGTGGTCAATAAGCCCGATGGTAAGCTTGGTTGCATAGATGGGAGCGTTTACCTCCTTCAATATATAAGGCAGCGCCCCTATATGATCTTCATGTCCGTGAGTTATCACATAACCCTTTACTCTGGATATATTTTCCTTTAAATACGTCACATCCGGTATACAAAGGTCTATTCCCAGCATGTCGTCCTCTGGAAAGGCAAGACCGCAGTCTACCACAACAATACTATCCTCGTATTCAAAAGCCGTGATATTCAGCCCGATCTGCTCAAGACCGCCGAGCGGAATTATCCTCAGCTTTGAAGCCGGGGTCTTTTCAGTTTTTTTCACAAATTACCTCCATAATTTTTTCACGCTTATCATTTTATGGATGCGTAAATACTCCAATAGTAAACGACAAAGTTCTTTTTACTTTGGCGTTTACTGCGCCGGATTTTGGCTGCAAAATGTGCCAGTGGCACATTTTGAATGCCGTTTAGATGCGCTGAGCGCATCTGGCATCGTTTTAAAGCGGCAGATCTCCTTACAAAATCCGTGGCACTAAGCGTGTGCCACTGGCACACAGTGCCCGCCGGAGGCTTTATAGAGAACGACAAATTCTTTTGTCGTTCTCTATAAGTTCTTACTTTAAATGCGGGCAACTCACTCCTCGTCAAA
The DNA here is from genome assembly GCA_017453965.1 of Lachnospiraceae bacterium. Lineage (GTDB taxonomy): Bacteria > Bacillota > Clostridia > Lachnospirales > Lachnospiraceae > NK4A144. The sequence continues at coordinate 10,461 of JAFTEI010000245.1, read as the reverse complement.
CACCACATCGTCAAGTATATCGCTAAATGCATTCATCGCATCCTTAAGTTCTTTTTCATCGGTGACCGTCTCATAGAGGGCCTTTTCGGCATCCTCCTCACCCGCGACATTTTTAAGAATCATGGCATCACTGTCGCCTTCCTCTTCCTCTGTCACCAGAATATACGAAACCCCTCCGAGAACCGTCTCGGCCAGTACAAAGAGCTCCTTTGCAAGCCCTGTCTCTTCATCTTCGAAAGATATCTTCTCTACCATCCGCTAAAAATCCTCTCCGCAGGCGTTGTCGATAAAATCCTGCAGTATCAGTGCGGCCGCGACATTGTCGATATCCGCACGAACCTTCCGTTCGATCCGCTTTCCGCTGTAATTCTCCGCCAGATATGCTTCGGCCTCCACTGAGGTAAGGCGCTCATCCACAAGGACCAGCCTCAGCCCCGTCCTCCTTTTCAGCATTTCGGCAAAGGCCCTTACGGCAGCGGACCTTTCTCCCTCACTCCCGTCCATATTGAGGGGAAGTCCAAGGACGATCGTTTCCACTCCCCGCTCTTCAATGAGCTCTTCTATTCTAGCACAGGTCCTGCGCAGATGATTTTCCTTCTCCCTGCGTATCGTCTCAAGCGGCTCGGCTACTCCTCCACTCTCCGCTATGGCGACCCCTACCGTTCCTGCACCGTAATCCAGTCCTATCAGCTTCGACATCACTTCCAGTGGTTATTCTTTATGTACTGGGTCAGAAGCTCCTCCACGAGCTCATCCCTCTCCACCTTCATAATAAGGCTTCTGGCATTATTATGGCTGGTTATATACGTGGGATCACCGGACATTATATATCCGACTATCTGGCTTATGGGATTGTAACCCTTTTCGGTAAGCGCTTCATATACCGTCGAAAGAACTACCTTGACCCCTGTTTCCGGTTCCGTCTCAACTTTAAACATCTGAGTATTGCCAAGTTCCATATATTACTCCGTTCTCCTTTTTATGACTTTCCGAAAGCTCGACCATTCCTGACACCACATTGTACATTAATTTACATAAAATATCAACAAAACTTCTTACAGAGTGCTCCTCACTCCCTCTTCCCTTTGTGCTCTGCCATATCTCCCCTGAATCTCAGCGGCAAAAGGCTACGCTGCAGGGCGCGGTTTTCCCGTTCCCTGATGAAAGTGGTGTCATAGAATATCTTCCACAGGTCGGACATGCGGGCGTTTTCAGAGTTGTCGGATTCGATAATTCTGACAGTTTCGGGCTGCAGCTCGCTTACCCTCTGAGCTACGTAGCCGCCTTTACCGGCTGCAAATATGGCGGCTTCATCGTGGACTTTATCATATATGAGAAAATTTTCGGAGGGATACCGGTCCTCGAAAAATGGCAGTAAAAGAGAAACTATCCTGTGACGAGGTTCTGTCACAGCGGTCAGAAACTGCTTTGCGGCATATTGACGATATTGTTCCGCCGAAGAATATTCGTCAAACACTGCCGGTGCATGGCTGCTTCCGGCAATCCCGGCCGGCATTTCTCCAGGGCCTTCACCCGTGCCTCCGTCTCCTTCTGTCCCTGCATTCATCCCAGTGAGTTCACTTATATCATGTATCTTAAATCTTAAAAACTCCGTCCAGTGATGTACCTCTCCCTGCACATTTTTATAAATATCGTGCAGCCTGCTTATACAGTCAGCCTTGCGATAATTCAAAATGTCGATATTATTCGCAAAACCAAGTATCAACGCTCTGTAAATGACCTCAGCCCTGTCGTCAAAACCGGACAGCGCGCAATACTCAATATATTCCAGGAATTTCAATCCCAGCTTGGAGCGTATCGCCCTGTAGACCTCACCCGCTGCTTCGGGATCTGACGGAATATCTATATATTCGGAGAAGAGCTCCATTGTGCCCTCCTCTCCCGCTATCATTATCTTGTTGAAACCGTGTCCGTATCTGGATCTATATGCGTAGGAAACCGCAGACAGTATCCCCTCCAGGGAATTTTCCGCCAGCAGGATGTGTTTGGTCTTGCCCCCGTCCATATCAATATCCCGCCGGCATTTTAAGCATGCCCAGGTCGAAGAAGTTGAGCTGCTGATAGGTCAGCCTTTCTCCCCCTATTACCGGCTTCTTGTCCTCGTCTATAAGATAATTTAAGAGATTGTCCTCCGTCATTTTTACCGGATACAGCATCTTATCCCTGCAGGTGATAAAATAGACCGCCCGCTTTAAAACTACTCCTATCTTCTTAAGATCGTTGAAGTCCAACGTACAGGTGCGCCTTGCCTGAACAATATGAAGAGCGCTCTTTACCCCAATTCCCGGCACCTTAAGCAGCATATCATAAGAGGCCCTGTTTATCTCCACCGGGAACAGCTCGAGATGCCTTAGGGCATAGTCGCATTTAGGGTCCACAAGCATATTGAAATCCGGCTTTTCCGGCGTCAGCAGATCCTCCACAGAGAATTTATAAAAACGCAAAAGCCAGTCGGCCTGATAGAGTCTGTGCTCCCTGTCCAGCAGAGTCCGGCTTAAATGCCCGTTTCTGTCTGCGGTATCCGGCAGCCCCGGATCATGGTTTACATTTATAAAGGAAGAATAGAAAACTCTTTTCAAACCGAATTTCTGGTACAGTCCTTCCGTAACGCTCATTATCTGGTAGTCATTCTCGGGAGTTGCGCCTATGATCATCTGCGTGGACTGCCCCGCAGGCACAAAGTGCTTCATTGCGGCCCTGGGCTTCGGATAGCTTTTAAGCGAGACCGCAGTGCCGCCCTCACAACTCTCCGGCAACTTTTTATCAAACCTCCTTGACGCCTCATAGGCACTTGGATTGAACTCCACCGGCTCCGCTGTCAGCGCATACTGGTTTTCATCTGCCTTTCTTCCGTTCTGTATAAAGCGCATCGGGGGCAGAATGGTCTTTCTTGATTTATTCGGAGCGAGGGCTTTCAGGCTCTCTCCAGTCGGGAGCTCGAGATTTATGCTCATCCTGTCCGCAAACCAGCCCATTTCGTTTATCGTAGCCTCCTCCGCTCCAGGTATGGTCTTGACGTGTATATAGCCCCTGAAGCCGTATTTTAAGCGGAGGAGCTTGATTGCTGCCAGCATCCTCTCCATCGACTCCTGCGGTGTCGGATAGATCCCTGAGCTTAGAAAAAGGCCTTCTATAAAGTTCCTGCGATAGAATTCCATTGTCAGCTTTGCCACTTCCTCCGGAGTAAAGGTCGCCCGGGGTATATCGTTTGAGGACTTGTTTATACAATATTTACACTCAAAAATACATTCATTTGTCATAAGCACCTTTAAAAGCGAAACGCAGCGTCCATCGGCCGCAAAGGCGTGACAGATGCCTGCCGCCACGGTGTTGCCGAGGCTTTTCCCGTTCCCGCCCCTGTCGACTCCGCTGGTGGTACACGAGACATCGAATTTCGCCGCAGCGGAAAGTATATTTAATTTATCCTCAAGAGTAAGTTTTTCCTGAACTACCATACTGCACCCGTATCATGCCAATCGAATATCTGTTCGATTAATGCTACCATGTTTTACCGGAGATTGCAATATCTGTAAGCTAAAACATATGGTATAATAATAAGTAACATAAAGGAGGATAGTATATGACACCCGAAGGAATGAAAGCCAATCTGATAGATCAATTTACAATGCTGCAGGAGATCAAAAAGGCAAACAAAGAGGAAAATGCAATTTTAGATTACAAGATCAAAACAGTGGCCGCCAAGCTATCCTCTCTAGGTGTTAATGTGGAAGACCTGACTCTGTAGCTATGGAGAGATAATATAAATTGACTCAGCATGTTTTTATTATCGGCAGCAAGGGGATACCGGGCAACTACGGCGGCTATGAGACCTTCGCCGACCGCCTTACCTTGATGCACGAAAATAATCCTAAAATCAAATATCATGTGGCCTGCAAGGCCGGAGGCGATGGAAGCGGAAGCATCTCCTCCGATAAAGGCTTCGCTGACTACGAATACCACAACGCCCGCTGCTTCCCTGTCAAAGTGCCTGATATAGGCCCCGCACAGGCGATATATTATGATGTTGCCGCCATTAAATCTGCAATCAGATATATCAAGGCCCACCGGATAGAGCGTCCCATAATCTATATCCTGGCCTGCCGCATAGGCCCCTTTATGAAAGAGCTGGCCGACAGGGTTCACTCTCTCGGGGGCGTGGTTTATATCAATCCCGACGGCCATGAGTGGATGCGCGGCAAATGGTCATCAATCGTGCGTAAATACTGGAAATTTTCAGAAAAGCTGATGGTCAGATATGCCGATAAGATCGTCTGTGACAGCATCAATATGGAAAAATATATCAGGGCCGAGTATCCCGGCTATAAGCCCGATACCTGCTATATCTCCTATGGTGCGCTCCCTGCGGCTGATACCGACAAAGAGACTGCGGAAAAACTTTCCTCCTGGCTTGAGGAACACGGCCTTGAGCGGGGCGGATACTACCTTATCGTAGGCCGCTTTGTGCCCGAGAATAATTATGAGATAATGCTAAGGGAATTCATGGCGTCTGACACTGTCAGATCTCTGGCTATAATCACGACGGCAAACAAAAAATATGAAGCTCTGCTTGAGGACAAGCTCGGAATGAGCCGCGACCCCCGCATCAAATTTGTCGGAACCGTCTATGATCCGGCCCTTTTGGCTGCTATCAGGAAAAATGCCTACGGATATCTGCACGGCCATGAGGTGGGCGGTACAAATCCCAGCCTTTTAGAGGCACTGGCCGCCACCGATATAAATCTACTCCTCGATGTGGGCTTTAACAGGGAGGTCGGTCTTGAAGGGGCTCTTTACTGGAATAAGACCGCCGGGAATCTTTCTTCCCTTATCAAAAAAGCCGACAGCTTAAGCCCTGAAGAGATACGCACCCTTTCCGAGGCCGCAAAGGAGCGAATCAGCACAAGCTACAGCTGGAGCTTCATCGCCGATGAATACGAAAGACTTTTTCAATAATATTTAATCTCCTGCGGGTAGTCGTCCGCAGTGTGCTTTTTAAAGAGCGCGGCTGACTTCTTCGGCATTACCACGTGCAGCCTTGCGTTATTGACCGGAAATACCTCCGGAGAAGTCGTAAATGAGGTATCGTATGACATCATAAGCCTCTTCATATCCGACTTTCTGAACACCCTGCAGCGCCAGACCGGAATATCCAGCTCCACATCGTGGTCATTATTATTGACCACCACCACGCAGCAATCCGTCTGGTTAAACCTTCCATAGCTGATATATCCCGGCCCGCTTAAAAGATTTAGCAGGCTGCCCGTCTTCAGCTCTTCATTTTCCTTATGGATACGCACACAGGCCCGATGGAAATCTATGAGCTCAAAATCCTCATCTCCCCAGGGATAGGTCCTTCTGTTGTCCGGGTCCGTAAAGCCGGTGACACCCGCCTCGTCTCCGTAATATATCGTAGGACTGCCTATCCAGGTCATCTGTATCAGTACGGCCTCCCTCATTACGGCCTTATCCACGCCCTCATCAGCCGCCTTTGCCCCGAGAGTCGCTATCCTGCCGACCTTGTGATTTGTTCTGGTCAAAAAACGGGAATGGTCGTGGTTGGAAAGCTCATTCATCGCTGTCTCAAGCGAGCCCTGATTCATTGCCGCCTGTCGATTTAGCATTGAGCCCCAGAACGCATCTGAATTGTTTAAAAGGTCCGGCCTGAAGTCGTCGCTGTGCTTTTCCATTCCGGTCAGGAACCAGGTCAGGGGCTCCATGAAGGCATCGTAGTTCATGATGCTGTCCCATTCGTCTCCGCGAAGCCAGGGTTCACAGTCTCCGTAATGCTCGGCAAGGATTATGGCATTGGGGTTGGCCTCCTTGACCGCACGTCTGAACTTCTTCCAGAATTCATGGTTAAACGCCTGGCTGTGCCCCAGGTCAGCAGCTACGTCAAGTCTCCAGCCGTCAGCGTTATATGGCGGAGAGACCCATTTCCTGCCTATATTCAGAATATACTCCACCAGCTTGGGAGAGTCCTCGTAATTGAGCTTCGGAAGGGTATCGTGCCCCCACCAGCCGTCATATGCCCCGTTATAGGGCCATTTGTCATTCATGAACTTAAAGAAGCTGTTATAAGGGCTGTCCTTTGCTATGTAAGCTCCCTTTTCGAAACCCTCCGCATTTTCATAGATACGCTCCCTGTCCATCCATTTATTAAATGAACCGCAGTGATTAAACACGCCGTCTATAATGACCCGTATGCCATACTCATGAGCAGTTGCCACAAATTTAGCAAAAAGCTCATTACTGGCCTGGAGATTTTCAGGGCTTGTGACCCTCCTGATATATTTAGTCGCCTTGCTGTTTTCATTCTCACCGTCCGGAAGCAGGGAACCTCCGTCGTTGACGATCTTTCCATAGTGAGGATCTATATTGTCATAGTCCTGAATATCGTATTTATGGTTGGATGGCGAAACAAAGAGCGGATTGAAGTATATTACCTCGACCCCCATATTTTTGAGATATGGAAGCTTCTGCATGACACCTTCCAGATCTCCGCCGTAAAATTCCCTTACCCCGAATTCGTCAGGCACCTTGCTCCAGTCGGTGACCTTCCTGGAATAGCCGCCTATGTAGTAATATTCATTGGATTCTACATCATTTGAAGGGTCTCCGTTGAAAAATCTGTCGGTATATATCTGATACATTACCGCGCCATGCGCCCACTTCGGGATCTTATAGCCCGGAATTATCTTAAAATTGTACCAGTCGGAGGTTATCCTGACCGGGCCGCGGCGGTCATAGAAGGTTCTGAACTTACCCGATACGACCTCAAAACAGTAGCTTAAGGGCCGGTTATCGAGCTCCATGCTGACCGTGTAATAAGCGAAGTCAAAATCCTCCTCGGTTATCGTCATAAGATACCGCTCTCCGCCTTTGAGCAGGAAGACATGGCCCACGTTGTTTTTAAAGGTCCTGAACTTTATCGTTACTATGCTGTAGGGATCGGGCTCGGCAGGAGAGATGTAATCCGGCGTCATGTCCGAAAAAAGCGCATTTTTATTAAATATCGGTCTGGCCGCCGCCAGATATGCCCGGTTTTTATCGTTACTGAACTGAGAATATGAATCCATACTTTTTTAGTACCGCCTTAACAAAATATTTCGTAATTGCCCATAATCTGGAGGGTTCTGCTACAGTTCCTTACAAAAATTCCAAAACAAACACAACGCAGCAGGCTCCCAGGGCTACCGTCATCAGTTTAAATCCTTTTACCGCAAGCAGCAGCGCGGCCGCAAACCCCGCCATAGCCGCATATACACTGTTTGTCGAGAAAAAGATCGCCGGCACGGTCATGACCGAAAGCGTAACGTAGGGCACATAGTATAAAAAGGCCTTGATGTACTTATTCCTGATCTCGTTTCTTATCAATGTAAGCGGCAGCACTCTTATAAGATAAGTCACTGCTGCCATAACCAGAATATATATATATGTATTTCCCTTCAAGGAAAAATCCTCCGAAATCCCATTCTTTTACACCTCGGCGGTCCATCCGGCCCCGAAGCGTATCCGCTATTCCCTGTCGTCCTCCGGAATGTCCGGGAAGATAAGGGCTGCGGCTCCTGCGATAAGCACCGTAACTATTATTATCCTCATACCTCCGGAAATGTCCTTAAGCACCGGTGCAAAATAGAACACCGTACTCAGCGCTATCCCGGCAAGCACCGCGATAAGTATATTTCTGTCCTCCTTCACTACCGGAACGACTATTGCAACAAACATTCCATAAAGCGCTATTCCAAGGGCACTTATCAGTCTTCCGGGAAGTATCTGTCCAGAATACGCCCCCAGAAAGGTTCCCAGGACCCAGCCAAAGACCGAGATCAAAATCGCGCCATAGCTGTAAAACGGGCTTAACTTACCCTTTCTGGCCGCCGATATGCCGAATATCTCATCCGTCATCCCGTAGGCTATCCCCATTCTGTGACCGAGGCCTACACTGCTGTCGAGCTTTTGGGATATCGCCGCGCTCATAAGGGCATATCTTAAATTTATGACCAACTGCACCATCGCAAGCTCGATATATGAGCCGCCTGCCGTCATTACCCCGAGGCCCGCAAACTGTCCCGCACTCGTCACATTTAAAAGCGAGAGAAGCGAGGCTTCAAAGACGGTCAAGCCCGAAAGCACTGCCTGTATCCCGAATGCAAATGAAACCGCAATATATCCCAGACAGATCGGAACTGCATCCCTAAGCCCGTCCGTAAATTCCCTCGCTCTGCTCACTTGCCTTTTCCTGCTTCTTTAAAATATTCATCTATGAGCATAATACTGTCCTCGTACTCCAGATCCTCGACCAGTCTCTCCAGGCTTGATATCAGTCTCTCCTCGGAGTCATTCCTCATCCTGTGTTTTTTTATCCAGTTGATACTCTCCAAAGCCACATCAATATCAAAGTCATTTACAGCCGTTCTGATAGTCACGAGATTCTGCTCAAACTCATCCACGCTCAGTGGCGGAGCCTTTTTCTCGTTGTCCTCATCCTGCTTTTCGTCGACAAAATCCTTTAAAATATCCAGATATTCCCTGTAGCGCGCAAGTGTCCTCGGGGCATTCTGGCGTATAAAATCCAGGTCGTCATTTTTGCCGCTCATCTCCAGCTTAAGGGCAGCATCGGCCAGCTGTGAAGCGCCAACGCTTCTCGATGCACTCTTTAACGCATGAATCCGGATAGTAAAGTCCCTGACATCCTCCTGCTCGATCGCCCTTTCCATGAGCGCGATGTTGTTTTCGATCTCCTCTCTATACACCTTGATGGTAAAGATAAAGGTGTCCGGGTCTCCTCCCGTATAGGTCAATCCCTGTTCTATGTCTATATCCTTCGGATCCAGCCTTCTTAATATCTCCGGAATCTCCGGGTCCACCTGCTTTATCTCTCCCTCAGCTTCGACGATCTTTTCAGCAGGCAGCCATTTTCTGAGCTTCGCGGCCATATCCTCCATATCTATGGGCTTGGCGATAAAGTCATTCATTCCAACCTGCTTTAGGAGAGTATCCGTACCCCTTATCGCATTCGCAGTAAGCGCGATTATAATGAGCTCCTTATCGCCCATATCCTCTCTGATATACCTTGTTGCGGCAACCCCATCCATTCCCGGCATCATATGGTCCATAAAGACGATATCATACCTGGTCTCGCCGACTATCTTCACGGCCTCCTCGCCGCTCTGGATAGTGTCCACCTGTATCTCAAAGGGCTTCAGCAACCCCTCTGCCACAGAGAGATTTACCGCATTGTCATCGACTATCAGAACTCTTGCTCCGGGAGCCTTGAAATTATAATTATAGCCCGCTGACTTCCCTCTGGCCTCCTCGGTCATCTTCTCCCCGCCAAATATCGACATGAGCTTCATTCCGAACTCAGGCCGCTGCATGCAGATATATCGCTTCTCTCCATATTTTTCGGCAGAATTGGTGACCGCTATGACCTTCACATCCTGATAGGCCCCGGAGAGATCCATATGCTCACGGTTCAAGAACTCTTCATCTATGAAAACGAATTTTGCGCCGCTCTTTACTGCCTTCATTACGTCCGGCGGATAGGTACACTGTATATCCCTTCTGATACCTATATCCTTAAGAAGCTGCCTGAAGGCCTCCTCTGACCTGGAGGGCTTTAAGAAGGTCGCCGTCTGTATCTCCGCCGGCTTGTTGACCGAGATACACTCGGCATAGTCCGTCACCTCCAGCGGTATGGTTATTGAGAAGGTCGAACCTTCCCCGTAAACACTGCTTACGTTTATAGCTCCGTCCATCAGATCCACCAGTCTCTTGGATATGGACAGGCCCAGTCCCGTGCCTTCCTTATTCCTGTTTTTATATACATCCAGCTGATGATAGGATTTAAAGAGCTTCTCCTGCTCCTCCTCTTTGATACCGATACCGCTGTCCTCTATCTCAGTCTGCATCAGGATACAGTTATCCTGGTTTTCAAAATCCACCGTTAGCTTTACGCAGCCCTCATCTGTATATTTTAGAGCATTATTGAGGATGTTCAGCAATACCTGCTTTATCCTGCCCTCGTCTCCCCTCACCCTCGAAGGGAAGTGGGGATTTATCCTGACAATAAATTCGAGCTGCTTATCATGAAACCTCTGTCTGACGATATTTACCAGGTCGTTTATCATCAGGAGCGGTTCAAATTCCGCATTGACTATCTCCAGTGTCCCGGACTCTATCTTTGAGAAATCGAGGATGTCGTTTATAATCTCCAGAAGTCCGTTTCCGGCTGACTTTATCTGCTGCAGCTCCTCCTGGACCTGCGGCTCAGTCGAATCCCTCAGTCCGATCTCCGCCATTCCTATGATAGCGTTCATCGGAGTTCTTATCTCGTGACTCATATTAGCCAGGAACATTCCCCTCGCACTGTTTGCTCTTTCGGCCGACTGCGCGCTCTCCTTAAGCCTCTCTATCATCTCCTCCTCGCTGGAAAGATCA
>JAFTEI010000244.1 GCA_017453965.1 Lachnospiraceae bacterium | reverse complement strand
GTCAGGTCCTTTTCTTCAAAGTCCTGCTCCTTAAAGGGGGCGAGATACTGCTTTACCTTTCCCTTTTTATCGGGTTTGGTAAATTGGAGCCTAAGGCAGCTGTAGCTCCTCCGCTCCTCATTGATACTTTTTTTCAGCAGCTCAATATCCATGTCTGCCTGAAACGCCGCCACTATGCTCAAGCCCGATACCTGCTGGGTACCGTAGCTCCTTATCCACTGATAATGCATGTTCTGTGCGGCGGTAAGGTCATATTCTTTTGCCATTATCTTTGTCACTCCTATAGTTCCACCTTGATATTAAGCACTGTGGGAATCATATTCTCCCCGCAGTTTTCCTTGAGATACTCCCTTACTCCTTTGACGAAGGATTCCTCTCCGGGTGTCACATCCGTCATCAGCTCCATCTCGTTGGACTTCTCATTATAGACCATGTAGCTGCTTGCGACGCCCGCCTTTTCTGACCTTGTAAGAGCCTGCTCGACCTCTCCGAGATTGTAGTAGCGTCTTCCGTTATGACCGTCGGTAAGAACGGCCCTTCCGCTCTTCTCCAGGAAGTCCAGCTCACAATCCGGCATTATCCTGGCTACGAGCCCTGTGTCGTAAAGCACACCCTCCCTGTAGGGATTATCTATCTCCTCTATGCAGTTCGCCGGCTTCACGCTCAGATACAGCTCGCCCCAAGCGCCGAAGGGCTTTTTCATGTAGCTGTCGTCCAAAACGTAGACCCGGACATGCTCGTCCTCAGCCACTCCCTCCAAAAGGCTTGCACCTGCTTCTTTATTGATATATCCGGCCTCCATCGTGATATGCTTCGGGATGTATTTTTCCGGAATATGGGTCTTTAGCATCCTGGCGGAGGGCTCTGTCTCCATCGCAAGTATTATCGCCTCATAGCAATCCAGGAATTCCTCCAGAAGGTCCCTGTCAAAACGCTTGCTCCAATACCGAAGCTCTGTATAGAAGCCGTTGTTATCCGACATTACCTGCATATGGAAGGGCAGGGAATCGAGCCTTGGATGCAGTCTCTTGGCCGGCAGTCCTCCGATACGGTCGATCTCTATGATGTCTCCCTGATACTGGAAGAACATCTCGCCCTCCCTCGGTACGGAAATCTGACAGTGCATCGTATCCATGACCTGCCTGCCGATCCTCTTTAAAAGCGCGAGAGACGTCTCGTGGGGGAGGGTCTGCTGGCGGCAAAGGTAAGTCAGGAAGAGCGGGCCGGCCAGTCTCCTCCAGCGCCCGTCTGTCCTTCCGCTGTGGATACTGCAGGTCATTACATCCTTTTCATCCGAGAAGAGACTTACGCAGTAATTAAAGGCCGTCAGGAAGAGGACATTCTCTGAAACTCCCTGCTTACGGCAGAAATACTCTATCTTTAGCTTGGTAAGCCGGGTGAATCTCCGCCTTATAGCATCCTGGTCCTTGAGGTCGAGGCCGTCGAGTCCCTTTTTGTTGAGAAGCGATCTGGACATCCTGTAGCCGTCCAGAAGTCCATTGTAATAGTGGGTATTTTTTGCTCTTACGCCCATTTCCTCGCGCTTTTTATCGTCCAGAATATAGTCGTAGAAGGTGTAGCGCTCCTTCTCGATGGGCTGGCCGGTATAGACCTTGTTCAGATCCTCCAGCAGGATATTCATCGTCATTCCGTCACCCATTATATGTGCCACATCGAACAGCAAATAGCTGGCTCTCTCCGTTTTGTAAATATATATGTGGTAGAGCTTATCGTCGGCAGTGTAGGTATAGGGCACCACGAGATCCGTGTTCTTCTTCTCTTCCCATTCGGCCTCTGTGAGCTTTATGATCGGTATATCCGGCTGGGCGTCATCCTGTCTGTAATAGGCCAGGTATTTGTTCTCCGCGGGCTTGATTATACCCTTTAAACCGGGATGTGCGTTTATAACCTCCTCTATCGAGCGCTTGAGCTTCATAAGGTCAATGGACGGATCCAGCTCAAAGGTAAAAGGAAGATTTCCCGTCGTATTTCCCCTGATGATATATCCGAAGTACATCATCATATTTGTCAGCGGATAGACATCCTGCGGAGGATAGGTCTCCAGCTCCTCCGAGGAGGCATCCAGGAGCTCCGCGATGGTGGCAATGGTATTGTGGCTCGTGAGGTCGTTAAAGCTCAGTATCTTCTTAAGCTTCTCCTCTATCTCCTCGATAAGCAGCACCGCCCCCATGGAGTCCAGGCCGCAGTCATATAAATTGTCATTGATGCCTATGAGCTCATTTCCAGTAATACGCACCAGCATATCGTAAAGGCTCTGCTGGGTCTCGTTCTCAGGCTTTTTGATCTTAGCCGCCTTGACCTCTTTCTCAGACTTTTCATCGAAGTATTTACTTCTGATGATCTTCCTGGAGGAGGTCTTCTCGAAGGGATTCTGCCTTATGCTTAAGGCGACGATCCTCGAATAGGTGGGCAGCTCGTCATTATGCTTATCCACGAGCTCCTGTACCGAGGCCTTTATATCAGTTATTCCCATTTTCTGCGCGTATTCGTAATTGGGATAGACCTCAGCCGCTATTTTGTCCTCGTTCTGATATACGAGGATATCCGCTACGAGCGGGTCATTGTCGAAATGGTCCTCTATCGACTCAGGACTTATATTCTCGCCGTTGCTCAAGATTATGAGATTCTTTTTCCGGCCTGTAAGGAATACAAAATTCTCCTCATCGATCGTAGCCAGATCGCCTGTGCAGAGGAAACCGTCCTCGGTGATGGCCTCCTTCGTCCTCTCAGGGTCCTTATAATAGCCCATCATCACGGAGGGGCTCTTTATCTGCAGCTCGCCGTCCACGATACGCGCTTCCACGCCGCGGACCAGGAAGCCGACAGAACCCCGCTTATCCGCCCTGCTGTAGTTCGGCACGGATATCTTCGGCGAACACTCCGACATACCATAGCCCTGTCCCACCTCGATATCGAAGGCGGCCAGACTGTCCGCAAGCTCCCCTGAGAGGTAGCCGCCGCCGCTTATGAGCTTATGCAGGCGCTTACCCAGCACCTTATCGCGGGCCTCCTCACGGCTTAGGCCCTCCTGCTTCATGGCCATCTGCAGATGGCTGTTTACGGCTTTGAGCATCATGGGAACCATTCTTATATATGTAGGCTGGAAAAACTCGATGGAATGGAATAGCTTTTTAATGTCGGAGCATATGGCCAGCTCCGTTCCATAGCGGAACAGAGTCAGCACATCGCCGTTTAAGCAGAATACATGGTTAATGGGTAGTACATTCAGCGCGACTTCATTGTACTGGTCTCCAAGGTCATCGTTACAGAAGATATTGTCGATACAGTTGGCGTGGGAAAGCATTACGCCCTTGGACACGCCGGAAGTTCCCGAGGTGAAAATGATAAGCGCAAGGTCCTCAGGGGTGACTGTGCCGCTGAGCTCATGCTCAATGGGGGTCTCCAGTATTACCGGTACGCTCACCCTCCTCCTTATCCTCTGGAAACAGATTATCCTCTTGATATTTTCGCAGTTTTCTATCAGATACGACGCCCTGGGCTCATACTCCCAATCATAGAAGAGGATGTCTATGTCGGCCTTCCTGGCATTGGCAACCAGGTTATCCGGGGAGAGCTGTACATCGAGGGGCACCGCCACAGAGCCTGAGGCCGTCACACCCAGAAGTACTGTTAAATATTCATAGCCGGTCTTTCCCAGCAGCGCGACATGCAGCTTATGGCCATATGCTTCCGCCTGCTCCTCCGCCCAGGCCGCGAGCTTGTCCGTATCGGCGCTGATCTGGGCATAGCTCTTTTCGTAAACGGTTCCATCCTTCTCCCACTTTAGGAATGTCTTGTCCCCAAAGGTCTTTCCCGCATTCCGGACGAGCTCCGCTATCGTGGTCGTATCGTCCGCGTGAAGCTCCGGGTTTCCGCCATTGTCGTAAACGATGTGATCATTGCTGTAATCCATGTGTACCCCTTTCTGCTCGTAAATCAAGAGCCTTGAACTGTATCGAATTAATTGAACCTTTAATCCTGCCGCAGCTCCTTACCGGCAACCGCCAGAATCATATCTGGGCAGTCACCATCTTCAATAGTTTAATATACAATTCTTTTTTATTGTGCCTGTAAATGATCCCTCCTTGTGGGAATACATGATCTCCCTTCATTTCGGGAATCACATTCCATATTCCCGGTTTTACATCATGGCTGTCAAAGGGCCTGGACGGCTCGCCAAGAGGCGCCCTTGCGGATATGGTGTTGACAAGTCCATCGTTATCCCGCCAGCCTTCGTCGATATGAAAGCCTCCCTTTGTATAGCCCGAATATGCACCAATCTTAATAGCCGTCCTCACCAGGAAGGGCTCCGCTCCCTTCGGCCTGTAGGTCCCGTCAGCCTGCTTTAAGCAGCAGCTGTAAGGAACGGAAAAATAATAGACCTCCGGCAAGGTTTCTATCCTCTTGTTGAGCTCCAGCGCATTGTCTATATTCATCTCATGATCGGCATAATCGCTTCTTTCTCTGTCAAATGTCTTTGTATGCACCTTTTTGGCGCTAAGGCGTGCAAGCAGGGTACTCCACCAGGGAATTTTAACCTTACTCCAATCGAAATCCGGGTCTTTAAGTATATCGTATATACTTGTTCCGTTCATGGGAGAAGCGAGGGCAATAACGCTGTGAACACGATGGGACAGGCCTCCTTTGAAAAGCAGGGACAGCTCCTCCTCCGCCGTACCTTCTCTCTCCTCATGCACACCGTTTTTCAGCATAGATGCGAGGAGACGTATAGTAGTTCCGCCAAAGGAATGTCCTATGAGGACGAGACGTGTGTCGTCATCCCACGAAGGTATCAGGGCATGACCGGTAAAATCCCGTCCAAACCGGCTGTGACCGTTCTTTTCACTGTGAACCTTCCCATAATCTACCCTCAGGCCAGCTATCTGAGCATACAGTTCACAGGCGCGGTCCCAGGCACTCCCCTCCGGAGCAACAGACGCAGCATAGCTTTCAAAACCATTTTTGCTGAGGAAGCCCATCAGGTCCCCGTTTCTCATCCCCCAATACGGTATCCATAGGTGCTCCTTGTCGTAGCTGCCCCAGCCGGACAGTCCGTGAACAAAAACAAAAAAAGTTTTTACCATTTATAAATCACTGTTTTCCTATGTGTATTTCCGTAACTGTCCGGAGCCCAGGGAGTTCTGAACAGTTACGTATTTTCTTAATATTTATACCATAGTTTAGAATAAACATCAAAACAAACGTATTACCGTAATCAAATATATAATCAAATTAACTGCTGCTTTGATTAAATAGTTGCTTTGTAAAGAAATTTAACATACAATTATTTCTATGGGGGGTCTGAATAGCTATGATCTCCGCGACCTGTAAACTGAAAGGGGAAAACATTATGACTGAAAAAACAAAAAAACGATCCAGGAGTAAAAAGGGATACGGGCTAAAGTCCATAAGCGCAAGACTGCTTATCATCCTCGTTCCCATCGTAGCCGTATTCATCGTAGGCCTCACACTTTTTGTAGCGCTTCAGGCCAGGACGGTCATCATAAGCCGGGCCAAGAGCGAGCTTCATCAGGAGTCACGCGCCAATGCCAACGAGATCTCTGGCAGGATGGCATCCCTGCGGGAATACTACACTGCCGTAGGACAGACCCTCGAAAGCATTCCCTTTAAGGACAATAATGAAATTTTTGATCGTTTCCAGTACACGGTAAACAACTTCCCGGAGGCGCCTACCGGACTTTACCTCGGTCTCGAAAATAAGGAATATATCGACTGCTCAGGCTGGGTTCCGGATGAGGGGTATGACCCCACCACCCGTCCCTGGTATACGGAGGGGCTTGGAAAGAGTACCTTGTTTCTTTCAATACCCCGTTTGGATATGTCTACCGGCGGAGCCTGTGTTTCCATGTCGAAAGAGATCACTCTTAAGGACTCCCGTCGCGGAGTAATGTCAGTAGATATCTTTCTTGCGGATATTGCCAAAGAGGTTGCAGTATATACTCCCGGCGGCACCGGTCAGGCCATGCTCTTCGATGGCTCAATGATAATCGCCGCTCCCCAGGATGGCTACAACGCAACAGACGTCTCCGAGCATCCGGATGACACCTTCCTCGGGAAGATAAACAGTGTCGTTACAGGCGGCGGTTCCAATGATATCAAGGAAATCGAAGGAAAATACGTTTCCTTTGACCCTGTGGAGGGAACCAGCTGGACCATGGTATCATTCGTGGATAAGAAGGATGTTCTGGCCGAGATCAACACCTTTATCGTTATCAGTATCATCATAATGATAATAGCATTGGCGATCATCATCACTGTTATGCTCATCGTTATAAGCCGCGTCATAACAAAGCCTACCGCAGTTCTTACAGAGAGCATCGCCCACATCGCAAACGGCGAATTCATCGATATAGATATCTCCAAGGCCAGTGAGGACGAGATCGGCGATATGATGCGAAATACCCACTCCCTTACCGAGACCCTGCGTGAGGTCGTCTCCGACGTCAAAAAAGCTTCCTCCAATCTTGGAGAATCCTCCGAAGAGCTGGCCCAGACCTCGAGTCAGATCTCTGATACTACAGACGGTGTATCGGAGGCAGTTCAGGAGGTTGCAAAGGGTGCTACCGAGCAGGCAGATACCATACAGAAGGCTACAGAGAATCTTGCGACTCTTTCAGATGCGATCCAGAATGTCGCCGGAAACGCGGAGCAGCTGGCCGCTACTGCCGCAGCCATGAACGACGCCAGCCAGTCTTCGGCTGAAGCCTTAAGAGAGCTTTCCTCCAATATGGGCGCTATGGGCCAGTCCATGGGCGAGATCACTGAGACGATGAAGATGACCAATGAGGCCGTTCAAAATGTCAACGCGAAGGTAGACGGTATTACAGCCATCGCTTCGCAGACCAACCTCCTCGCTCTTAATGCTTCCATAGAGGCTGCCCGTGCAGGAGAGGCCGGAAAGGGCTTCGCGGTAGTCGCGGAGGAGATCGGACAGCTGGCTACAGAGTCAGCGCAGACTGCGGAGCAGATCAGAAGCGAGATGGCAAATCTCTTAAAGCAGTCTGAGAATGCCATCAATAAGACCGACCAGGTTTCTGAGATAAGCACCAGCGTAAACGAAGTTCTGAATAACACCGTTAAGCAGATCAACGACCTCATTGAGGAGGTAGGTACCACCGTTGACGGAGTAAACACTATCTCCGCTCTTACTGAGGAATGCGATGCCTCCAAGGTAGTCATAGTGGATGCCATGTCCTCCCTTTCAGCCATATCCGAAGAAAATGCGGCTTCCACCGAAGAGACGAGCGCTTCCATGGAGGAGCTCAATGCTACGGTAAACGTACTTGCGACCTCGGCCGACAACTTAAACGGCATAGCCAAGCAGCTCGACAGCGATCTGGAATTCTTCAAGCTGTAAACCGGCTGCGTGACAAGCGGACAATAATGATAAGGGGCCGTCGCCTGGCACAAAATTTTTGTGTTATGGCGACGACCCCTTTGTTAATTATAAATAGTTTTTTAAGCGTTATGGGCGGCCCCAGAAAGCTGCATTTCGTTTATCGGAACTATCCTTCTGGCCCAATATATAAAGGACGTATCCAGCAGCGCAACCACCGCCTTAAAAAGATACGTTGTGATCATAATGCTGAAGAAGACATTTGTGGGATATACTCCCCAGAATGCGATGGTCGTGAAGAGAACTGTGTCAGCTGCCTGGCTGGTCAGGGTGCTCCCGTTATTTCTCAGCCACAGCTTTGCCTTTGTGCCGCCTGTTTTGCTCCAGATCAAATGATACAGGAAGACGTCAAGGTTTTGGCTTACGATAAAGCCTATCAGACTGGCAATAGTGATCCTCGGTACAAGTCCGAAGACGACCTTCAGGCTCTCATTTATATAATCGTTGGCATTGGGAGTAAACAGAAGGAGCAGCTGCGTCCCCAGCATCCATAAAACCATGATGGAAAAGCTGTAAGCTACGGCTTTGGAGGCCTCCCTTTTTCCATACTTCTCCGATAATATATCGGTCACGAGAAAGGTCGACGCATATAAAACACTGCCCGCTGTTGTCGAAAGTCCAAAAAGGTCCACACATTTACACACCGCAATGTTGCCGAGCAGGGTCCCGAAAACAGCATAGGCGTACAGGCCGTTTTTTCCGAAGACCTTATAAAGCAGCAACACACTTCCAAGGTAGATCAGGGCCATCAATACAAAGATCAATTCATTAGACATAATAATCACTCCTCACATTCATTCAATCCGTTTTAGTAATACTTATTGAGGAATTTTCTTGTCTTTGTACCAACCAGCACGTAATTACAAATCGCACCCTACTCGCCCGTGGGGCGGCGTTTGGCCGCAAGGCCAATAATTTCCTATCGCCGCCCCTGCGATACAAAAAAAAGCTTTGCGAACCGCAAAGCCTACTGAGCAGAGGATTCAAAATAACCCTGTGCACACTAGCACACTGCTCAGGCTATTTTGTAACTGATCCCTAAAAATATTTTTCTGCTGTAGTCCCGGTTTTGCTTAACGACAGGAAGGTACAAATGAACTGTCGACTCATAAATTCCAAATAAGCGGGATGATTATATCAAAGCCTATCGTGTTTTTCAAGGGGTGTTTTTCAATCATTTTTTCAAAAGAAAAACCCGGAAACCAACCGGTTTCCGGGTACTGTAAACAAATATTAACGCTTGCT
>JAFTEI010000243.1 GCA_017453965.1 Lachnospiraceae bacterium | reverse complement strand
CCATGGCAACGAGGATATACAGTATGGAATGGATCCGCTTCTTTTGATCAAAGGCTTCGGCGAGAAGCACGATTTTAATGTATCAACGGCCCCGATTTCATATGAGGATGTATGTCAGGCCTTTATAAAGCTCTCATACGGTTCTCCGTCCACCGATATTTTTGACTGGAAAGAGGGCGACGAAAGGCTCAGACGTTTTCTCTATTATTATGAGTTTTATGACGACGACCACCTTATAGAATTCGAGATCAATGGAGATGTGCACGACCCTGCCGCCTCCAAGGAAACCGGCAGAGTTTTTGCGAGGTAAAAAAGAGCCTACGGCAGGCTGCGCAGGCTCAATAATCTGGGTTCAGTAAATGGGCAGCTTTATGAAATCCTCCATTTCGACGGGCTTAGAGTAGAGGTAGCCCTGGAAGCTGGTGGCGTTGTAGGTTCTCAGGAAATCGGCCATGGATTCGGTCTCTATGCCCTCCACGCAGACGTGGACATTCATATTCTTGGCACAGGCCGTCAATGCGCTGACTATGGTCTGGTCGGTCTTGTTAGTCTCGATATCCTTGACAAAGCTTCTGTCTATCTTTATCGTGTCGACGGGCAGATCCCGCAGGATGCTAAGGGCGGAAAAGCCCGTGCCGAAGTCATCGAGGGCGATCTTTATTCCATAGGATTTAAACAGGATGCACTGGTCCCTGAGGTACTTCGTATCCAGGAAGCGGCAGCGCTCCGTAAGCTCCAGACATAAATTCTTGTGAGGATATTTCACCTCATCTATAAGGCGCAGGAGGTGACCTGCGAATTCCGGACGTTCCAGCTGCGAATACGCCAGATTCACATTTATAACGAAATCGGGATATTTATTCAGGATGGCCTTGCCGTCCCGCATCGCGCGCTCCAGGATCCAGTTGCCGAGCTCAAAGAAGAGGGCGTCGCGCTCCAGCCAGGGTATGAAGTCATTGGGAGGGACGTTCCCGAAGGGCTCGCCGCGCCAGCGCAGCAGGGCCTCCATGCCTACGAGCTCCTCGGTCTTCGAGGACACCACGGGCTGGTACACGAGATAGAAGCCCTCGCAGTTCTTGTGGACACTGGAACGGATGGCGTTCATGAGCTCAAGGGTATTGTAGTTCTTTTTATTGTCGCCCTCCCGGAAGGTCACAAGGTCGCCTCCCTTCTCACGTTTGGAGGAGCGGAGGGCATACTGGATGCTGGTATATATGGTCTGGACGTCGAGGCTTAAGTCCTTGATTTCAAGATATCCGCCGCCTATCTCTATGGGTATCTTCGTTCCGCGGCAGACGAGATCGTTCTTGAATCGCTGCTTTAATTCGCTATATATGTTTCTTACCACGTCCTCCGATGTGGGGTCCATGCACAGGGCAAATTTCACCCCATCCAGACGGAAGATCATCCCCAGATCTCCGGCAAGGCTTTTGAAAATATTGGCAGCCTCCTTTAAAACGGCACTGGAATAGGAAAAACCGTAAGTGTCGTTCATCTTGTCATAGTCCCGGATGCCGATAAGAAGTATGTTATAGG
The DNA here is from genome assembly GCA_017453965.1 of Lachnospiraceae bacterium. Classification (GTDB taxonomy): domain Bacteria; phylum Bacillota; class Clostridia; order Lachnospirales; family Lachnospiraceae; genus NK4A144. Next base: position 474 of record JAFTEI010000243.1, on the reverse strand, counting down.
GGATTCCCTGGACCTTCTTGCGGTGAAGATAATTCATGAATTCGTCGATATTGTTGAAGCCGGTGACGGGGTCGTAGCTGTCGGTCAGACCGTGATTTATGAGGGTCCCGGCAAAGTAGGCAGGATTCCCGTCTTTGTCCTTTATGATAGTACCAGTGCAGGTGACGATAACATATGAGCCGTCCTGGGCCCTGGCGCGATATTCCATGTGGTGGATATCGCTGTTGCCGGACATGACGTCGTTTATGCTCTTGCGGAAGGTCATGAGGTCGTCGGGATGGACGTGGCTTTCCCACTCCTCTCCGAGGTCGTCGATTATCTCATCGGACTGGCCAAAAAAGGCCACAGCGTTCCTGGACCATCGGGAAAATTTCTGCTTCAGGTCGGAATAGAAGAGGTATGAATTTCCGCTCTCACGGGAGTAGGCCTCGAAGAGCTGGTCGCTTAAACCGATAACGTTGCTGTCCATAAAAT
>JAFTEI010000242.1 GCA_017453965.1 Lachnospiraceae bacterium | reverse complement strand
CATCAGGCCGCACAGAATTGTTGTCGTTGACTATCTGCGCGACTCTTCCGATGATCTTTTGTATATCCGGTGCTTTCAGTCCCATCTGGGACCCACCGTTTATAAAGACCATATAGTATAAAGCATATGGTCTTGGCGGCTTGGTCAGCTCTGCCCTTCCCCTCTCCATGAGCCTCGGACTGGAAAGTTGCACATCCTCTACTATGTCGTAGAGGTAGAGCCCTACAATGTAGTCCACGTCCTGTGACAGCGGGGAAGAGACCTCGATGTTATTCGGAGACGGTATGGGCTCCGGACACATCTTTTCCCTCAAGGTCCTTACTATATATGCACTAACATCTGAAATTATGGGATAATCAGCCATTTATACTTACCCTTGTCTTAAAAAATTTACCTTAATTTATTCCTCTTCGCCATCACCGGTGAAGGCTTGTAACAGCTCCCCTGCCTTTGACTCCATGGTGCCTGTCAGGCAGACACCGTTCGCGGTGTTGTCCACGTATTCACATGTTACACCGAAGAAGTCCTTTGCGTCCTCCTCGTCCAGATACAGGACTCTCGAGAACTTGGTGCTGTATTTGAGCTTGCTGTTGGTATTGCCTCTCACGAGGTTAATATCATTCGCCTTAAATATATATACGTTGGAACCCTTGGTCATGGTAGCTGTTTTTCTCGAATTATCATAAAAATATCTGAAATCCGTGACCTCACCTATGGTCTTCATGCTTATGAACTTAGGGCTCTTGTCCTTATATTTCGCGTAGAAATATTTATTGTTCTGCTGCCTGCCGAGCTCTACGCATCTCTGGGCCAGAGTTCCCGCGGCCCTGCAGCCCTGGGTCGAAAATCTCTGCAGCGCTGCCGTGGTTATGGCGAGCTCGTCCATGTTCATGTTCTCTATGGACTTGCCCATAATGCTGGCTATGAGGTCATTCAGCTGGTCCTCGGACATATTTACGCCCGTGCCGGCGCCTGAACCGCTGCCGCTTCCATCGCCGCTGCCTGAACCGCTTCCGCTGCCGGAGCCATCACCGCTGCCGTCTCCGCTTCCGTCGGCGTTTTCATCTCCTGCGCCATCCCCGGCTCCTGCGCCATCGCCGGCTCCGTCTCCGGCTCCGCTTCCGTCGCCAGCTCCAGCGCCGCTTCCATCGCCGCTGCCCGAGCCGCTTCCGGAACCACTGCCGGAGCCGCTGCCCTTGCCATCCTTCTTTCCGGAAACCGACTTGGCTCCATTGGGATCTCCGAGGCCGTTTAAGGCATCCAGGGCTGAGGAAACATCCGCATCCGGATCCTCTGCCAGAGCGGCCAGGGCGTTACTCTTTATCCTGTCAGCCAGGGAGGAGGTATCGCTGTTGCCGGACTTGGCCTCCTCGTCCGCTATATCCCTGTCCACTGCTTCTATCTGTGCATCGAGCTTCCTGGCTCCTGCGAGGTCATTGTTGTCCAGAGCCTCGTCTCTCTTCCTCTGCAGCTCTTCTTTCTTGGCATTGAGCTCGTCCAGCTTACTCCTTAAGCTCTCGTCGGAATTCTTTATCTGCTCCGCGAGGTCCTTTAACCACTTGATATGTATATCGAGGCTTCCCGAAGCCTTTTCCGCGAAATCATCCCCGGGTATCGAGCCCTTTCCTCCCTCTGACCAGTCGAGGGCGCCCATTGTGTAGTTATAGGCGTTCTCGGCGGATTCTCTCTGCCTGTAGGCCTCGATAAGGAACTCGAGCTCCGTCCGCCTGGCTTCCACGTCGTTTAGCTGCTCGTTGAGGGCATTCTCCGCCGCGGCCGCCGAAGCGCCGGAATCGACATCCGCCAGATAGTCCTCGGAAGCTCCTCCGGTAGCCAGGCTCTCGTACTTGGCCTCACCGAGATTGAGTAGCGAGCTGTCCAGAAGATTTAATTCGCTGTCCTTGTTCTTTATATGGCTCTCCTGAATATTGATGACATCCCTCAGGAAGTTTATCGGGCCAGCAGCTCCGTCCGCCGAAGCTTCATCAATTACCTGTACTGAATATTCATAGTTTGCGTGTCCCAGAACGCTGTCCTGATCGGCCAGGGCGTTGGACTTATATGTATTTGCGCTCTGCTGGCACTGGGACATCCCGTCGGCGATAGCGTCGATAAGGCCGGAGTCACGATTGAAGGGGTGATTGGGCTTTTGCTTCTTGTCGTCGTCGCTTTCCTCTTCGTCGTCGCTGTCCTCTTCTTCTTCCTCTCCTCCGAACTCGTCGAACTCTGCCTGCAGGGGATCCCACCATCCGCCGCTGCCGCCCTCTTCAAAGTAGTGGCTGACCGAATCCCTCAGCTGCAGTATATAATCCGGCTCCTCTGAAATATCGTCCTCCTCGGAGCTCGAATCCTTGAAATTTCCAAAAGCAGTATAGTATTTCCCGCTTGCCAGGGAGTTTAAAACTCCAAGGGCGTTGTGCTCGTTGGACGCAAGCTTGCTCATTACTATACCCCGCCTCTTTGCGTCCACCTTGGACATGAGGCCGTAGATTATCTCCGCCTCCTCGTCCTGGCCGGAGGCCTTTAAGCTCTTATGGCAGGCCCAGAGCCTTGCCAGCTGCGCGTCGCACTCGTCCGTATCGTCGTCCCTTAAATTGAGGCCGAAGAAGGTGGACAGGAGCTGGTAGTTATATACATCCGTCCTCTGGTTTCCGGAATTCTCGGAATTCTTGTTCTTGAGGTAGTCCTCCTGGCTTATGGCGTCCGTCTTGGTCGAGGAAGCATACTGTATCCACAAGGTCTGCAGCTCCGGGAGCTTCGAAAGGTCGTAGGGGTCGGGCAGGTTAAAGGGATTTACATCGTTCCCGGTCATCACGTCCGTCACCGATCCGTCTGCACCTACAAAATACTGCACATAGAGATCCGCGAGCTCCTTTTCCGGTACGGGAGTCCCGGTATTCGTGATGTCCGAAAGACCCTCTCCGTCCGTTACGTCGAACCACTGGCCGCCCCCCAGCTCCGACTTGTAATACATATTGGTCTGGTTCGAATCGGATGCACTCGCATCGGCCTTTTCGTAAATTTCGTCCGTCATAGCCACCATGCTCACAAGCCACGTGCCGTAAAAGATCGTGGAATTCTCGATAGTATGCGAGCTGGCATACTCCGAATACTTCATGGCCTCATCCTTATTAAAGAGCGCCAGTACCTGATCCCTCTTTAAGGTGATCACCGCCGTCGAAACCACGATGAATACCAGAAAAATCGAAATTATTCTTATTAGTAGTTTTGATCCCTTTTTCTTCTTCATAAGCCCACTTATCTCACTGAGTCTGACCGCCCGTGTCCTTCTTTATCTTATTGTTTTGCGTATCCAGATATGCCTTATACTTAAGGCTCTGATCAGCTCCATATAATTCCAGTGTTATCTTGTCCAGATCCGAGGATACCAGACCCAGATGCGTAAAGCCCTTCTTGACGCTGACCGGATTTCCGTCTCCTAAAGCCTGACCCTCCTGGTCAAATACCTTGAAGTACTCTATTCCCTCAGACTCGAGAGGCTTGAGCTCCAGTGTCATAAAGCCCGTCACATTGCTGGTCGTTACGTTATAGGTCCCGAGGTCTCCGGTCTCTTCCTTGTTGATTTCAAGCTTCGTCGTGATGTTTAAAATACCGCTCTCATCGTCCTGATTGATAACGCAGTCGTCCACGAATTTATCGCCGTCGTAGAGCCTTATCATCACCTTGTCTACCCTGTCCTTGGAGAGCTTCAGGTGCCTAATGGTCTTGTCCACGGGGGTCCTTTCCCCTATCTGCTCGTCGTCGCACCATAGCTCAAAGTCCGTGATGCTGACCTCGAAATCGTCCGGGATATGTACGCTCAATTCAAAGAGCTCTCTGTGGACGATGGATTTAAGGTAATATATCGCGTCCTTGGTATCCTCTGTAACGTAGCTCTCTCCTACTACGGCCGTCTGCATGTCCATATCCGTGCCCGAAAGCAGGGCGCTGACTCCTCCGCAGGTAAGCCTGTCCAGGGAGTAGAGGGTCTCCGTATATATCTTCATCGAGTCGAGCATGCTGTTTTGCAGCTCCTCGTAGTCGTCCTCCT
>JAFTEI010000026.1 GCA_017453965.1 Lachnospiraceae bacterium | reverse complement strand
GTCGGGTCCCCTGAATGCCTGGTACTTTACACCGTCGTCGAAAACGTTCACGTCGAAATATATCTCGTCCTCAAACTTAATGCCCTTGTCCTTAAGCTTTGCGCTGACATCCTCTATGTCCTCCACAAGAAAAGCTATATGGTCAAAGAGTCCGTCGTGCCTGTCCATCCAGACCTTGTGCTGGATAAGCTCTATTATCATCTCCCCCGACCTCATAAAAGCCAGAATATCTCCCTTTTCATTCGTGAACTGACATATACATTTAAAGTTCAATATATCCGTATAAAATTTCTTCGACCTCTCCACGTCCTTTATATAAAGGCCGACATGCGCTGCCGCTTTAACATATCTCTCCATATCCTGTCCTTTCAGTAATTGTGACGCTTGAAATTGAACGCTGCCGCTCCTTAAGATGCCGCTGTAATCGCCGCTCCCGCTGCCGCCTCTTCCTTATACTTTGAAAGCTGCAGGGGCGCGTTGAACATTTCGCTGAAAATATCCTGAAGCGCCGGATTCATCCTGAGTGCATTTCCCGAGGCTATAAGCCTGCCGGCACTGACTCCCGTTCCTCTCTTAATAACGCTGTACATATCGTAAAGCTCCCTTGCCATTCCCTCAAAAACCCCATATGCAAAGGCTTCGGGCGTAAAGTTGTCCTCGCTTATATTGCCGATGCTCCCCCTTGCCGAGGGATCAGTCCTTGAACCCATAAACAGCGTGGAAAACCTTAACGAGCGGTCTCCCTGCGCTCCTTTTTCCGCCAGCGCCGATAAAGTCTTAAACTGGGGCTCCTCCTGTCCCGTAGCCGCCTTCACATACTCCCGGAAAAACCTCTCAACGATAGCAAAGGCTCTCCCTCCGCAAAGTGAGGCTCCCACCAGCAGGTATTTGTCCGCCGTCAGAGGACGCGCCTCTATTCCCTCAGACTCAAAGGGCTTATCTGAAAGCACAGAGATCTGTCCTCCAGTACCCATGTTTAAAAGCACATAGCCCTCATTTAAACCGGCTGAGCCCAAAAAGCTCGCCTGATTATCTCCTATGGCTGCGCTAACGGGTATTCCCCTGTATTCTCCCAGCGGGGAAAATTCCTTTGTCACCTCGGGCAGCAGGGCTGTGTCCACACCCTCCGCCTCCAATATCTTTGCGTCGAAGCACTTGCTCCCTGCGTCAAAAAAACCCAGACTTGCCGCATTGCTTATATGGATCAGGGGTCTCCTCCTGCCCGTAAGATACATTCCAAGGTAGTCCCCTATTGTCGCCATGGAAGCTGCACCCTTAGGCACCCGGGCGTTTTTTACGTTCCATATATGGGTCACAAGCCCGTATCCCGAGGAAACATTCTTACCGTATTTTCCCCTTAAAGAATCCGACAGGCTCTTATCCCCGTCGACGCTTAAATTGCCTCTTCCATCCTGCCATGTAAAGAGCGGGCTTACAGCCTTTCCGTCGGCATCAGTATAAAGTATCCCGTGCATCTGCCCGGTCAGCCCTATTGCATTGACTTCAGGGTATTTTTCCAGAAGATCATCCAGCACCCCCGCAGCTTTATCAACTATTCCCCCGGCATCCTGTATCCTCTCCCAGTCATTTTCCGAGCGGATAAAGGAACCGTTGTCCACCGTCACGCTATGGACATTTCTGTCTTCTACGCTGTCGTAAACTACTCCGCTTATGGTGGTGGTGCCTATATCGATCCCTATACTCTTCATCGCTTCACTCCATCCGTCACGTTGTATCTCTTTCTACTAGTTCAACAGGAAGCCTCTGCCGCTTTACCTCTATCTCCCTGTTTTCTATCATATCGATCACCTTTACCGCAGCCAGCCTCCCCATCTGTGCCATTGGCTGCCTGATGGTGGTAAGTCCCATCAGCTCGCTTATGAGCAGGTCGTCAAAGCCCACGAGTTTTATCTGCTCCGGCACATTTATACCTGTTTTCCTCATATAGTGCAGGGCTCCGACGGCAATGAAATCCGAACCGAAAAATATCCCGTCCACCTCCGGCATGGTTGCCAATATCTTCTTAACTGCCTCCTCGCCTGCGTGCATTCCAGCATCCGAGGTAACCACTACCCTCTTGTCGTCAAAGAAGATACCTTCGCTAAAGAGGGCTTCTTTAAAGCCTAAAAGCCTCTTGCGGTGTGTTGATATTCCGATCTCGAAGCAGACGTATGCCGGATATCTGACCCCCGCTCTGGCAAGGGTCTCTCCTGCCAGCCTGCCTCCCTGTATGTTGTCACATTCCACCATACAGAAATCCCCGGGACTTTCCTCCTGATCTCTTGGATCCCTGTCCACATAGACTATTGGCATGTCTGTAAGCTGGGTGATCTCGTTATTTCCGATATAGATGATCCCGTCGGCATTTTGCCTCCTGAACATCTGGAGATATTTTTCCGCCTCATCATATTTTTCCTCCGTGTTGCAGATAAGGCTCATATATCCCATTTCACTTAAGGTTACCTGGGTTTCCTTGGTGATCCGTGAATAGAAGTCATTGCTGATGTTAGGAACCAGTATTCCCACAGTGTTCGAGCGCTGTGCCCTTAACCCGCGTGCCTGCTGGTTGATAACATAGCCGTACTTCTCTATTACCTCAAGAACCTTTCTTTCCGTTTCCTTGGAGAAGCGCCCATTCTTGTTAATGACTCTGGATACCGTTGCAACCGACGTCCCCGCCAGCCGAGCGATATCTTTTACAGTTAGATTTTTCTCATTCATAACTACAATATACGCCCTGCCCCGTCTTTTGTCATCCGCTGCCAGTTATACGAAACTCAGCTCTTTGAGCTTGAACCAAAGAAGCGATCCAGTGTAACTGCCAGAACTATCAATACGCCCATTGCTATCTGCTGGAAGTAGGACGAAAGCCCCACCATATTCAGTCCGTTGTTTATCACTCCTATGATTATCGCTCCTATCACAACCTTCCAGACCGTACCCTGACCTCCGAAGAAGGAGGTTCCTCCGATGATTACCGCCGCTATGGCGTAGGTCTCGTAGCCCGTACCTGCATTGGGCTCCGCGGAGCCAAGCCTTGCTATATTTACCATACCTGCCATTGATGCGCATACACTGGATAAGATAAAGCATACCAGCTGGTGCTGCTTTGTGGTGATACCGGCGAAATAAGCCGACTGCGGATTTCCTCCAAGGGCATAAATATTTCGTCCGGCCTTCGTCTGTGTGGTAAAGAAGATCATTATCGCCGAAACCACAAGGGCTATGATTATAGGTATCGGTATCGCTCCGCCTATCTTGCCGCCTACGGCTTTCATAAAGCCCGTGGGTATCCCTGAAACCGACCGCGCATCACAAAGCACGTATGTCAGACCTCTGAATACAGACTGTGTACCCAGGGTAATGATGAAAGGCGGCAGTCCGGTTATATTTATAAGGGTTCCGTTAATGGCTCCTACAAGGGCTCCGAAAAGAAATATCCCTATTATAACGGCGAGGAGAGGATTGAGTCCCGCTACCATAAGCTTTGCGCACACAACACCTGAAAGCGCCATAAGAGAGCTTACAGAAAGGTCTATTCCTCCGAGTATGATGCCGTAAAACTCTCCGCATGCCAGCAGGATATATATTGCGCTCTGCTCTATGATCTTTACGTAGTTATTTACGCTCATAAAGGCCTTGGGCCTTAATATGCTGAATACGATCACCATCAGGAGCAGGATAGCGACAGTGCTGTAGGCGCTCCAGTAATCATTAAATGTCTTTTTCTTTTTTACATTGCTCATTATTCTATCCTCCTGCACACTGTCAGCTTGTAGCCGCCTTTACCAGATTCTCTTCATTTGCTTCCAGAGAGGTAAATTCTCCCTTTATCTCCCCGCCACCCATAACGATTATCCTGTCACAGGTGCTCAATATCTCCGGCAGCTCCGAAGAGACCACCAGTACCCCGATACCCTCCTCGCAAAGCTTCCTCATGAGCTTATATATCTCTGACTTCGTACCCACGTCTATTCCCTTTGTGGGCTCGTCAAATATTATTACCTTCGGATTGGAAGCCATCCACTTGCCAAGGATTACCTTCTGCTGGTTTCCTCCAGACAGCTCCGTTATTATCTGGTCGAGAGAAGCACATTTTATCTGCATAGCCTCCCTCTGCTCCTCGGCAACCTTTGTCTCCTTTGCTTTATTGATAAGCCCCGTCATGCCTCCAAAGCTGCTCTCCCTTAAGTTGATCGCCTGATTGAGATTTTTCTTTATGCTGAAATAGGGGGAAAAGCCCGTTTCACGCCTGTTCTCAGTCACCAGAGCAATTCCTTCGCAAAGCGCATCATAAGTTGACCTGATGTTTAACTGTTTTCCGTATAACGAGACCGAGCCCTCCTTTAACCTGCTGGCTCCGTATATCGCTTCCATAAGCTCTGTACGTCCGGCTCCCACCAGTCCGGAAAATCCCAGTATTTCGCCCTTTTTCAGGGTGAAGCTTATGTTCCTTACCTTTCCATCCTTCCTCGTAAGGTTATTTACCTCAAGGATCGTCTCGTCCGGGAACTCCATAGAGGGATCTCTTAAATATGTTCCCTTTATTTCCCTTCCTACCATCAGCGTTACCAGCTTATCCTCATTCAT